>CADCQU010000267.1 GCA_902803635.1 uncultured Lachnospiraceae bacterium
GAATTCACCAGCTCCCGCACCTCTTCTTCATTTGTCACCTGGGCCAGAAGGCCCCTTGCTTTCAGTTCTTCATAGATTTGCATATTTATCACCCCCTGGGAAGAATATTATGTAGTATACGCCCGCCACGTGGAGAAAGTCAAGGATATCTGTGGTTGCAAACCTCACAGCTGCGAGAGATACGCAAACGGGTCGGCATCTGTGAGGAAGCGCTCGATGTGGTAGGCGCAGGGCATGGCGACGCGCTCCTCGCGGAGGATTCTGCGAACTTCCTCGCGGTCCGCGAGAATTGGCTCAATTTCCTCCGTATCCTCCATGAACTTCTGGCTGAGCTCACCAAAGACGTGTCCAAAGACGATTGCGCAGCTCTCGTCGGTCATACCCACCGAGGAATACCGCGGCTTTTCGTACGCCGGGTTGACGTCCAGTGGGACGAGCCGCATGCCCGTCTCCTCGTGAATCTCGCGCACGGCCGCCTCCCGGTGGCTCTCGTCCCCGTCACAGAGCCCCGCCGGGAGCTCATAGACGAAGTCATTGAGCGGATACCGATACTGCCTGACAAGGAGCACCTTCGAGGCATCCTCCGTCACCGCGTAGATGATCACCCCGTCCGGGTGGTTCTCGTGCGTCACGGCCTTGAGACGCGCCGCCTCCTCCGCCCGCGAGGCAACATAATAGCTCCCCTGGGAGCCATTTTTTCTTGTCACTTTAAATTCATACAGATTAAGAAATCTATTTCCTGTCTGCTGAATTGCTTCATCTAACCTTCCCATTCTATCTCCTCTTTTCAAACTACTTACGAGATTCTTAGATTGCCCCGATTTATTTCTTTGGAATTACTTTCGGCTTCGCTTCTCTCATTAAAATCAGCCACAAACCCTCACAGCTCCTCCAACAGCCTGCTGTAAAACACAAAGGTCCGGAGCAGGTTCCGTACGGAGATGGACTCGTCGACGCCGTGGACGGTGGCCCGCTCGGCGGCGGTCATTTCCATCGGCGAGAATTTATATACATAGTCGCTGATTTCATGATAATAGCGACTGTCGGTTCCGCCGTTCAGCTGGTAGGGGACGACGGCCGCGTCCGGCCAGACCTCGCCCACGACCTTTCGCAGCGTCTCCCACGCCGGCCCGTCCGTCCGGGAGATCGGGGTCGGGTTCGTCCCGTCGATGAGGCTCACCTGGATTTCCTTGTCGCGCACGGCCTTCTGCAAATGCTTCGCCCCGCTCTCGACGGTCTCGCCCGGCAAAAGCCGCAGATTCACGCCCATCGCCGCCTCGGACGGGAGGACGTTGAAGGCCGAACGCGCCTCCAGGATCACCACCGCCGCCGTGGTCTTCACCATCGCCCGAAGGCTTCCCCCGGCAAATGTCGCCGCAGCGCCGATGAGGGGTGCCAGGCGGTCGGCATTTGCAAATGCCTGGCTCACGGGGAAGGAAGTCTCCCCGGCCAGTGCCGAGAACATTTGCCGAACGGGGGACGTGATGCGGGTCGGGAAACGGTATTCGCTCACGCGTACGGCCGCCTTCGCGAGCCTCGCCGCCGCCGTCATCTTCGGCGGGGTCGAGGCATGGCCGGCCTTCCCGCGAAGGTACAGCATGTAGTTCGCCGTCCCCTTCTCGGCGATACCCACCATCGCCGCCTTCTGGTGGAAGCCGGGCAAGCCCTCCGGAATCACCGCACCGCCCTCGTCGAGGACGAAGGCCGGGCGGACGCCCTTGCCCTTCAGGTATTTCACGATATTTGCCGTCGTCTCGCCGTGCGTCTCCTCTTCCCCGCCGAAGGAGAGGTAGAGGTCATTTTTCGGCCGCCAGCCCGAGGAGAGCGCATTTTCCACGGCCTCCACGATGGCCCAGAGCGTCGATTTGGTGTCCAGCGTTCCCCGTCCATAGATTCTGCCTTCCTCCATGGTCGCGGCAAATGGATCGTGCGTCCATTCCTTGGCATTGACCGGGACGACGTCGTAGTGGGCCATGAGGACGGAGGGCTTCTCCGCGCTTTGTCCCCGCAAATGGTAGAGGATGCCCGCCGGGGCGACGCTGAAGACGTCCGCCTCCCGGTACAGGTTGGGGAAGCGGGTGAGAAGGAGCTTCCGGAAGGCGATATAGGCTTCCCGGTCCAGCTTTTTCGGGTCTGTCACCGAAACCGTCCGGATGCGGATCATATCCCGAAAATCTTCAATAATCTTATCTTTGTTCATTTTTCCGAAAGCCATTTGCTTTCCTCCTTCTTCCCACGGAACCGTCGTTCCTTACAATCTTGGACAATTGCCTGCATTGTCCAAGGAACACCCCAAGATTTTCCTGTAACGTTAAAGTATAGCAGTATAATAAAACGTCTTTCCGCTTGTTCCGACTACTCCCCTCGCTAGCCGCGTGCTGCCGAATGCGGTATATTTCTTTACGCGGCTCTATGAAATAGGGTAGAGAGAGGCGAACGCCGAACCACTACCCCCTTCGAGAGCCGCGTGCTGCCGAAGGCAGCTAAGGAACCGTTAAGAAATAGCTTGTACATTTGGCTTGTCTAAATCCGTTTCTAACTGCGTTGTCGTCAGTCGGCGTAGCCCGC
>CADCQU010000268.1 GCA_902803635.1 uncultured Lachnospiraceae bacterium
AAAAAATCTTCTTATTCGGAAGGGTGTGAAGCATTTGTATCTGCGAACCTTCTGCAAATGCACGGCATATCTCTATATGCTGCCCTACCGTTTCCGTTCGGGTAATCCATGAAGGAAAAGGGGGTTGACATGGACAGAAAGGTTTCCGTCGTGATGGCCCTTTACAACGGGCGGGAGTATTTGGAGGAGCAGCTGGATAGCCTTCTTGGGCAGACGGTCTTACCGGATGAGGTCATCTTGATGGATGACTGCTCCACGGACGATACGGTTCCTTACGTTCGGGACTATATCGCCCGCCATGGGCTTTCCGGGAAGTGGAAGCTCTTTGAAAACCCGGAAAACCTTGGCTATGCGGACAATTTCCATAAGGCAATCCTCCATGCGACGGGGGAGTACATTTTTCTTGCGGACCAGGACGATGTCTGGCTTCCGGAGAAGATCGGGACGATGCTCTCCGTGATGGAGGCAAATGCGGACTGCAGCCTTTTGTGCACGGATTACACGCCGTTCCAAAGCGGCGAGGACGCGCCGGCCATCCCGCGGAAGGTGCTTCGGAAAATGCCAGGGGATGGGACGCTTGTGAAGGTTGCTCCGACCCCTAAAAGCATTTATATCGGGGCCCTGGGGTGCTGCATGTGCGTAAAGCGCAGCTTCTACCGGCAGATTGCCCGGTTCCGTTTTCCCGGCTGGGCGCAGGACGACTTTTTATGGAAGATGGGCCTTCTTTTCGGGACGTCCTACCTTCTGCATGAAAACCTTGTCCGCCACCGCATCCATGCCCACAACACTGCGACGTATGGAAACTACCACGGCATAGAGAAGCGCCTCCTGCATTTTTATGGAATGGAGAAGGCGGCAAAGAGATGTTATCTCGTAGCAAGGGAGAGGAAAGATGACAGGCAGGCACTTCTGCTTGCAAGGCACCTTAAGATGCTCCAACTCCGCATTGAGATGATGGAAGAGAAAAAGCTGTGGAACACGGTGATGCTCTTGCCTTACCTTGGGTACTATGAGAGGAGCCGCTCGTATTTTTTGGAGATTTATATTGTTCTTCGGGCGTTACGATTCAGGTGATCCTTCGGTTCTGTCATTCTGAGGAGCAAAGCGACGAAGAATCCCGTAAACTTTGCGAGAAACCTTACGGGATTCTTCGCTTCGCTCAGAATGACAAACCTTTTACGATGAGGACAAGCCTTTCTCGGTAGTGCCACCTGAACTGTAACCTTCGGGCGATTTTGAAGTAACTTTGGCAGGAGGAATTTATGGCGGAAATCAATCAGAAGAAGGAATTGCTTAGAAAACTCTTTTTTTTCTGCCTGCCATCGAGTGGTGCGAGAATGCGCTATATCCGCAAACACAAGGTGTTTGCCTCCGTGGGGAAAAATTTTTTCTGGCAGCCGCGAAAGCTTCCGGCAGATCCGAAATTTATTCGATTTCATAATAATGTTGCGGTTGCGGCCGATGTCACGTTCATCAACCATGATGTCTTATACATCATGCTTCGGAACCTGGATCGCCGCCAGAATGTGGAGCATGCCGGCTGTATCGAGGTCATGGACAACGTGTTTATCGGGCTCGGCGCGAAGATTCTTCCCGGGGTAAAGATTGGCCCGAATGCCATTGTCGCAGCAGGGGCGGTTGTGACGAAGGACGTTCCTCCCGGGACGGTCGTCGGCGGGTGCCCTGCCCGCGTGATTGGAGATTTTGACGCGGTTGCAAAGAAGCGCCTTGCGGAGTCTTTGATGCTCCGTCCGAAGGGCCTCTCCGGACGCGGGGCGGACCGTGCAGCTTACGAGTGGAGTCGATGGGAACATAGGTGATGGAGAGAGCACAGGAAAACAATCTGATTCATTTGCTGGAGAAGGCCTGGCACGGCACGTTCCGCAAGCTGGTCTATCCGGGGTTTCGGCTGAGTTATGGGGGCATTTGTGACTGCCTCCTGTTCAGCCTTTTTGTTTTGCCGACTTATTTTGGAATACGCTTCTTCTTTTTTGACCTCACGGCGTTCCGGTTTTTTGAGATTCTTGTCCTTTACCTGATCTTTAAGAAGGAGACGCGCAAGCGGGAATTCATGCGTCTCATTCGCTTATGTCCCCACAGTATCTTTATCGCCGCATTTTTCTTTGTCGTGGTCTACACAAATGTGTACCACCGCTCCTTCTCGGCCATTTTCTACTGGCTGATGAACGGCATCTTCACGTTCTACCTGGTGGCGTACCTCATTATCTACGAGTACGGCATCGAGGAGTTTTTGAAGAAGGTGCGCCTGTTTACCTGGTTTCTGGTCCTGGTGAGTCCCCTGGAGCTTGTGATTGGCCGCACGCCCTTTTCGATTCTCGACACGCTGGGAAAGTCGTCGTACAACGAACGTTTCGGCAACCTCCGCATCATGGGGAACTGCTCGACGACCAACGGCTATGCGATGTACCTGTGCATCCTGCTTCCGTTTATCTGCTATGACTATAAACGAAAGAGGATGGATGTCCTCAAAAATGGCTGGCTGCTCCTCTTTTTGATGGTCAATGTCCTTCTTACGGGCTCCCGTCTGAGCGTGGGCATCGGCATTCTTGAGATCGTGCTCTGCATCCTTGCGCAGGATCGGAAGACCCTCCGAAAGACCCTGCTTACGGGCCTCGTGGCCTTGCCGATCATCGTGGTCGCAGCCTTCCTTTTCCGAAACCATCCGCTGGTCAATTCCATGCTCCTCGCCTTCTTCAGCGCGGTCGACGAGGTGTTCGAGACGAGCATTTCCGTGAAGTTCGGGGCGGATGCGTCCATCCTTTACAACAGCAGCCACTACCGGGACCTTCTGGTGGAGGGAACCTTTGGCGGCGGCTGGCTGAACCCGTTCATGGGAAGAGGGACCAACTACGTCTTCCAAATGTATGTCGACGGGTATTATATCCGCTCGACGGACAACTTCTATGTCGGACAGTTCATTGCCTATGCGTATCCGGGCCTTATTACCTGGCTGTTGATGAGCGCGAGCTTCCTTATCAGTGCGGTGGCGAAATTCTACAAGCGGAGAGAATTCATCTTCTGGGCGGCGATTGTCTCCATCGTCGGATATTTTATATCCTTGTGGTATCTGGACCAGCTGCAGACCTTCCCCATCATGTTCGCCGTGTTCGGCGTTGTCTACGCCTGCGCGGTTTTGGGAAAACAGAAGGATAAGGAGAGACTGTGAGGCGGGGATTGTTACGACGGCTCAGGCAGCGGGAGGACGTCTATGAAGCTACCATTTTTTGACCGGATCTTTCATTTTCTGACCGAGGAACGGCAGCGACAGAAGCTGGCGGAGGTTCTGCGGCTGTATTTTTTCGATAACCCGGTGGCCATCCTTGCCGTGGTCTTGGGAGGGCTGTCTCTCATCATCGCCCTGTGCGTGGGGAGGAAGGCGCGGCGGTGGGGATGGCTTTGCCTTGCCTCCTACACCGTCGTGCTTCTTTTGTTGCTGGTCTTTAGCCGCTACTGGCAGGGCGATGTCCGGGGCTGGCGTCCCCTGGGGGCGGATTACTTTCTGACGGAGGGGGGCTTCCACGAGGGCAATGTACTGATCACGGCTGCCAACCTCCTGGTGTTCGTGCCCTTCGGCATGCTTCTGCAAATGGCGGCCGCCGAATGGAGGTTCTGGCAGAGGCTTCTCCTTGCCGTGGGCGTTGGCTTCGTGGTCGAAGGGCTGCAGTTCCTTTTTGCAAGGGGCTATTCCTCGCTTCGGGATGTCCTTGCCTACACGGCCGGGAGCCTGGTCGGGATGGGGCTTGTGGGGCTTTTTTCTGCCCTTGCAAGGCGGAGAAAGGCAAAACGGCTGGATGCGGATGCGGAGCGAACCTGATTAAAACGAAGGGAAGGGGAGAATGGGAAAGGTAGGCTTGGTGACCATATTGGCGGACCATCTGCATGGGCGGGCTTCCGTGGCGGAGGTGACGCCGGAGCTTGTGCGGGAAGCAAACAGGCATGAGGTGGGCGCAATTGTATACAGACAGACGAGGGCTCCGGAGCTTGAGAAAACCTTCTTCTACGCCCTGGCGGCCGATCGGAAGCGGAGGCGCCTCGACCGGGAGATACGGGAGGCGCTTTTACCGAAGGGAATCGCCCTTTTTTCCGTAAAAGGGCTTTTCGTCGCGGATTTCTACCCGGCCCCGGCGCTTCGGACGATGGGGGATATCGACTATGTGGCCTCGGACCGTCCGGCGGCGCGAAAGATTCTGGAGGGGCTTGGATACAAGTTCCACGAGAGCGAGGGAGTGGCGGACTGGCACTTCCGGAAGGGAGAATGGGAATTCGAGCTGCACGACCGGCTCCTCTATGACGAGCGTTATGGCACGAAGGTGCAGGTACGTACCCTCAATGACTGCTTCTCGCATTATCAGGACGGGGCCATCGACAACGACTTCCATTTCCTGTTTCTGATGGCGCATTTGCGGAAACACCTGCTGGAAGGCGTGGGTTTCCGGCAGTTCTTTGACATCGCCGTCCTTTTGAAAAATGGCCGGGCCGCATTTGACTGGGGGAAGGTACGGAGGGATTTGAAAAAAATCGGACTTCTCTCCTTTACGGAGACCGTGTTCGGGCTCTGCCAGGCCTGGTTCAAGGCCGAGCCGCCATTTGCCATTCCAAGGCTCCCAAAGGGCTTTGCCAAGTCTGCGGCGGCCGAAATATACAGAAGCGGCGTTTTCGGGGCAGGCAACCATCTGGGAGGGGAGGGCTGGACCGTCCGGATGCCGGGGAGCACGAGGCTTGGCTACCGGGCAACCAGGGGTCTTAGGCTTTTGCAAAGGGCCTTTCCCCCGTATGACGAGATGGTCCTGTATCCACAGTATGCTTTTTTGAAAAAACGAAAATACTTGCTACCGGTCGCCTGGGTCTGCCGCTTTGGGCGGGATCTTTTCCGAAAGGACAAATGGAGGAAGTTCCGGGGGGACGCGGCCTTGAAAAAGGAGCGCTTCGAAGAGCGCAACAAGACACTGCGGAGATGGGGGTTGTAAAAAACAAAAATCTTTTTTCCTGCGGCTTTGTCTATGGAGAAGAGAAGATTTGTGGTATAATGTAAGCTGATATTTTTGGCTAAGAGATATATAAGGGGGTT
>CADCQU010000269.1 GCA_902803635.1 uncultured Lachnospiraceae bacterium
ACCATCTCTTCCACCTCCCAAAAAATACCCTGCCATCAGAACCACTTCCCGTAAATACAATTCTTCTGCTTACTCTACCACAAAAAACCAAAAAAGAAAACCCCGCGTTGCCGCGGGGCTTACATTTTCCTGCGATTTACAGGTTCGCTTTCATGAACTCCTCCAGCTTGGCCGCATTTGCCTCCTCATTGCCGCCCTCGACGATGAGTTCCACCTCCTGGGCGTACTTCGCGCCAAGGCTCATGATGGCCAGCACCTTCGCCGCATTTGCCACTTTGTCGCCCTTCTTAATGGTAACCTTGCTGTCCATGCCCTTCACGAGCTTCGAAAGCTCGCCCGCCGGACGCGCGTGGATGCCCTCGTTATCCTTAATCACGTGCGAAAACTGTTTCATGACTTTCTCTCCTTCTGTTCTGGATATCCGGGCGTTCCGTCTCCCGTCCGCCCCGTTTCGTCAATTATACCATAAAACCACCAGGAAGAAAGTAATAATTTTTTAAAAAATGGACAAAACTTTACACCTCCGCCGCGAGCTTCCCCGCGAGGGCCTTGGGGACCTGCGCCTTTACGGCGATGCCGTCCTCGCGGTACTCCTCGGAGAGGAGCGTCCCCTCGTCGCGAATCCTCGCAAGAAGCCCTGCCTTCGCGTACGGGAGAACCTCCTCGAAAAGCACCTGCCCCTCCATGAGATGCTCCTCAATCCCCGCAAGGAGCTCCGGGATTCCCTCCCCGGTCTTTGCGGAAATGCGGAACACCTGCTTCGCCCTTGGATCCGTCAAATGGTTCTCCCCGGAGGCGGGCAGATCCATCTTGTTGAAAATGGTGAACATCGGCTTGTCGCCGGCCCCGAGTTCCTGCAGCGTCTGCGCCACCACCTCCATCTGCCGGTCCATCTGCGGGTTGGCTGCGTCCACGACGTGCAGAATGAGGTCCGCGTAGGCTGCCTCCTCCAGCGTGCTCCGGAAAGCCTCAATCAACTGGTGCGGAAGCTTCCGGATAAAGCCAACCGTGTCCGTCAAAAGAATTTCCCGGCCATTTGGCAAATGCAGTGCCCGGGTCGTGGGGTCGAGCGTCGCGAAAAGCGCGTCCTCCGCGAGAACGCCCGCATTTGTCAAATAGTTGAGCAGCGTGGACTTCCCCGCATTGGTATAGCCCACGAGGGCAGCCACCGGCATGCCCATCCCCTTGCGGTGCGAGCGCGTAAGGTCGCGGTGCCGCTCCACCTCCGAAAGCTCCTCCCGAAGGCGGGAAATGCGCTTCCCGATGAGGCGCCGGTCCATCTCTAGCTTTTTCTCGCCGGGTCCGCGGGTGCCAATGCCGCCGCCGAGACGCGACAGCGAGCGGCCAAGGCCGGTGAGCCTGGCCGAGCGGTAGCGGAGCTGCGCCAGCTCGACCTGGGCCTTGCCCTCGCTGCTCCGCGCACGCTTCGCAAAAATATCCAGAATCAGCATCGTGCGGTCCACGACTTTGCAGCCGAGGGCCTCCGTCAGGTTGTTGTACTGGGCCGGCGAAAGCTCGTCGTCCACCACAATCCCATCGAGATGCTCCATCTCAAGAAGAGCCTTAACCTCCTCCAGCTTCCCGCTCCCAAAATACGTTCCCGGATGGATGGCCTCCCGGTTCTGGACGAGCGTCAGTGCCGGAATGCCGCCGGCGGTCTTCACCAGCTCCCCAAGCTCCTCCAGCGACTCCTCCACATTTTCCCCACGCCCCGTATCCACCGCCGCAAGCAGCAGCCTTTCAGGAGCCTGTTCCATTTCAATCATCTCTGGCATATTTCCCCCTCCTTATCTCGAAGCGAGGAACGCATTCTCCCGCAGCCCCTCCTCGTCCGTCGGGAAGTCGAGCACGAACGCGGCGGCCTTCCTTCTTGCGGTCACCCAGTCGTGGCGGTACTCGTAGAGCAGGATCTCGTAAAAACGAAGATCCCGGTTCTTCTCCGCCCCCGGCAGCTCCATCGCTGCCGTCAAATCCTTCCGCGCCTCGTCGGTGTTCTTTTCCATGAGGTCGCAGGCCAGAAGCCCCGCATAGGCCCTTGCCGCCACCGGCAGGTTTCCTACGTATTCCCGGTACGTGGCACGCGCATTTGGCGTATCCCCAAGCGCAAGATAAATGCGCCCGAGGAGGAACTTCGCCTCGACATTCTCCGGATCCGCCTCCAGGGCCGTGAAAACCTCCGTCCGCGCATCCGTATAATTCTGCAAATAAAACTTCACAAGCGCCCGGTCGAGGGCATTTTCCGGAGCATCACCCGCAAAATCGAGGGCCTTCTCCAGATAACTGCTTCCGTCCGCGTTCATCTCATAGTCTGCATACACGCGGTAGATGTTGATGAAGATTCGGATATCATCTGTCTCCGCCGCCGCGCGGGCAAAGTCGCGGGCGGCCTCCTCCTCCATCCCTTTCTCCATGTAGAGACGCCCCCGCAAAAAGAGCACCTCCGGCTCGGGGTCCGTCAGCAGCATCTCGGAATAAATCTCAATCGCCCGATCCCGCTCGCCGTGCATCCACCGGCACCACGCCAGATAGAGCCGCACGTCCCGCACGAACTCCGGAGACTGCTTGTCCACGGCCAGGAGCGAACGCTCCAGGGAAATGCAGGCATCCGCGTACTCTCCCTCCGCCATCTGCGCAAGTCCAATGCCGCGGTAGGCCTCCGCCGGAAAATAACCGTTCTCGATATTTTCCTGATACGCCTTGGTCGCCGCCGCATATTTTCCCTCCGCAAGAAGGTCCGCCGCGCGGTCATTTGCCTCCTTCGGGGCGGTGTCCCCGCAGCCCGAAAAGAAAAACATACAAACAAACATCAGAAACAGAATCCCAGCTGTATGTTTGAACGTATAAAAAAGATTCGCCTTCCTTTGAAAAGCCTCGGACACAGCCTTGCAGCTCATATGTTTTATATAATCACCGAAAGCCCTCCCCGCATTTGCAGGGAAGGCTGTCTTTTTCTCATTTTTCCTGTTCAAAGGGTGACCTCACTCTGTAAGCGGCGACGGATACACGCCATTTTTCACCAACCTTGCAAATTCCTCGCGCACGGCGGCCTTATCCTCCTGGTAGGTCACGCCGAACCATTTGTCATCCGTTTTGAGGACGCTGACAGATGCCCGGCCCTCCTTGAGAAGCCCGTCCACGATAGTCGGCAGCAAATACTCCGCCGTCACGTTGCCGGCGGGGACATTTGCCAAAAATTCCGGGAAGCCCTTCTCCAGGTCGGCCAGGAATTCCTCGGAAAAGCCCCACATGTTCATGGAGACAAGGCTCTCCGGGTCAAGGTCCACCAGCCCGTCGTCGGTCATCGCAGCCGCGCCTTCCTCCGTGCGAATGATATTCTTCGTCTCAGAAATCCCCACGAGCCGCCCTTCCTCGTCCGTATGGCAAATGCCCCTTGTGACGCCGCCGTTGTCCGAGAGGGTGTTTTTAAGCACGAAGCCGGCCATGAAAATGTCCTCTCCGTCCTCCTCCTTGTCCTCGGTCAGTGCCTTGTAGAGCTTCTTGAAGCCTTCCTTCCCATAATAGTCGTCCGCATTGATCACGCAGAACGGCCCGTCGATGACATCCTTCGCCGAAAGGACCGCCTGGCCGGTGCCCCAGGGCTTTTTCCGGCCTTCAGGAACCGTAAAGCCCTCCGGAAGGTCCTCCATCTCCTGGTAGGCATAGGCCACGTCGCAAATTTTCGAGATGCGGTCACCAATGATTGCCCGGAAATCCGCATCGATGCTCTTCCGGATAATGAAGACGACCTTGTCGAAGCCCGCTTCCAAGGCATCGTGGATGGAATAGTCAATAATCAGCTCGCCGGACGGCCCGACCGGCTCCAGCTGCTTGATGCCCGTGCCAAACCGTGACCCAATTCCAGCCGCCAGAATCACGAGTGCTGTTTTTTTCATGATAGTTCCTCCTCTAAACTTACTCCTCTTTATCCGCCGCGAGCCGCTCGGCCTCGTCCTGGGCCATGAGGCTCTCGATGATCTCGTCGAGATCCCCGTCAAGGATACTGTCGATTTTGTGAAGCGTCAAATGGATTCGGTGGTCGGTTACCCGTCCCTGTCCGAAATTGTAGGTCCGAATCTTTTCCGAGCGGTCGCCGCTCCCCACCTGGCTCCTCCGCAAATCCGCCCTCTTTTCGTGGGCTTCCTTTTTTTTAAGTTCATAGAGCCGCGCCCGGAGCACCTTCATCGCCTTCGCGCGGTTTTTCAGCTGCGATTTTTCATCCTGACAGGAAATAACGATGCCTGTGGGAATGTGCGTGAGCCGCACCGCCGAGTCCGTCGTGTTGACGCACTGGCCGCCATTTCCGGTCGCCCGGAAAACGTCGATCCGGCAGTCCTTCGGGTCGATTTCCACGTCGACCTCCTCGGCCTCCGGCAGGACGGCCACCGTCACCGCCGAGGTGTGGATTCGCCCACTGCTCTCCGTCTCTGGAACCCGTTGCACGCGGTGCGTGCCGCTCTCAAAGCGGAGCCTCGCAAAAACGTCGCTCCCGGTGATCATGAACGTGCATTCCTTGAACCCGCCAAGTCCGCTCTCCGAGAGGGAAATCATCTCGGTGCGCCAGCCGCGCCTGTCCGCATACCGTGTATACATACGGTAAAGCTCCGCCGCAAAGAGGGCCGCCTCGTCCCCGCCGGTTCCCGCGCGAATTTCCAAAATCGCGTTCCGTTCATCATCCGGATCCTTCGGAAGGAGCAGGATGCGGAGTCTTTTTGAAAGCTCCTCCACCCGCTCGCGGGCATTTGCCGACTCCTCGCGAAGCATTTGCCGCATCTCCGGGTCGTTCTCCTCGGAGAGCAGGGCCTCCGAATCCTCCTCGTCCCGCCTGGCCGCCTCGAGAGCCTCGTAAGCCGCGGCCACCGGGGAGAGGTTCGCCTGCTCCTTCATGAGTTTTGCAAGACGCGAAGGATCCGCCGAGGTCTCCGCCGAAGCAAGCTCCGACAAAACCTCCTCGTACCGCCGCAAAACGCCGCCCAGTCTCTCAACCATTCACAACCTCACACCATTCCATTCCAACAAAAACCGAATACTTTAAACGCGAAGCACTCACCTGTCATCCTGAGCAAAGCGAAGGATTCCGTCGTTCCATCCGCACCTGTCATCCTGAGCGAAGCGAAGGATCCCGTCGTTATATCCACGCCTGTCATCCTGAGCGAAGCGATACCTTAGTATCCAGATAACAGTCCTGCGAACTGTTTTCCGTAAGGATCCCGTCGTTCTAACCTCTCCTTATCCTCCGAACCACCCAACCACCACGCGATCCCGCCCGGCGAGGTCCTTGAGCACCTCGACCTTAGAAAATCCCGCCTCGACAAACATTTTTGAGACGACAAATGCCTGCTCCGCCCCGATTTCAACAAGTAGCCAGCCGCCCTTTGTCAAATGCGCAGGAGCCTCTCTCGTGATCCTGCGGTAATAATCGAGTCCGTCCGTCCCGCCAAAGAGGGCGAGCATCGGTTCGTAGTCCCGCACCTCCGCGTCAAGCCCTCGCAGCTCCTCCTCCGTAATGTAGGGAGGATTTGCTGTTATTATATCATATTTTCCCGCCGCCGTCTCGAAAAAATCGCTCTGAAAGAAGCGGATTTCCACTTTATGCAAAGCCGCGTTCTCCTGCGCCACGCAAAGCGCATCCCCGGAAATGTCCGAAGCTTCGATTTGAACCATCGGTTTAGAAAGGGTTCTTTTTATCTCCAGAGCTATTGTAATCGGGATGCAGCCACTCCCCGTGCAAATATCCAGAATGCGCATTCCCGGCTGTACACGACGTAGCGCAGCCTCCACAAGAATTTCCGTATCGAACCGAGGGATCAGGACCCGGCAATCCACCTTGAATTCGTAGCCGAAAAATGGCGCCCGTCCCGTGATGTACTGCAGCGGCTCTCCCGCCGCCCGCCTTTCCACGGCGGCAAGAAACGCCGTACGATGAGGCTCCGTCGCCCCCTCGTCCTTATGCAGCGCATACTCCGAAAGCGTCCAGCCAAGGATTGAAAGGAGAAGCTCCCGCGCCTCGGCGGCCTCCTCCCCCGACACCTTGCCCTTCAAAAGCCCTTTTCCTTCAGAAAGAAGTGCCTGCCAGGTCACGTTTCCCCCTCCATTTGCCACTTTCTCCAGTCGAATACCTCGTTCACCGCCGCGATCGCTACCTCCACCATCTTCTCGTCCGGCTCCCGCGTGACGAGCCCCTGAAGCGCAAGCCCGGGCTTCGCCAGCGTGCAGACCACCGGATGGTCGGAGGAACCCGCAAGCCTCAGGAATTCATAGGCAAGCCCCGCGATGATTGGGATGAGCAAAATCCGTGTCAGGAGCCGAAGAAGCGGCGTCCGAATACCGAGAAGTCCCACGAAGAAGAAGCAAATGACCGAGATCACGATGACGATGAGCAGGAAGCTCGTCCCGCACCGCTTGTGCCGGCGGGAGGCCTTCATCACGTTCTCCACCGTCAGCTCCCAGCCGTTCTCCACGCAGTTGATGCATTTGTGCTCCGCCCCGTGGTAGGCAAAGACCCGCTGGATGTCCTTCATCCGCGAGATCAGGAACATATATAATAGGAAGATTCCCACGCGGAGCAGCGCCTCGGCGAGCGAGACCCAGATCTCATGCACGCCGGCCGCCCGAAGAAGCCCGGCCAGAAAATACGGGAGCAGCACGAAAAGCCCAATCGAGAAGGCAATCGCGAAAATCACCGTCCCCGCCATCGCAATATCAAAGGCACCATTTCCCTTCTTTTCTTTTGCGACATTCTTTTCCTTCAGGTCCTCCGCTTTTCCTGCTTGTTCCGTTTCCGCATCTTCGTTCCTGCCAGTTTTCTCATTTGCTGCTGCCGTATTCGTATCGGAAGTGGCCCTCTTCCCATTTGCCCCTTCTTCCTCCTCCTCGACCGCGATCTCCGCCGACCACATAAGCGACGAAATGCCCACGACCATGGAGTCGATAAAAGAAATGACACCTCTCAAAATCGGAACCTTGGTCACCCCATTCCCGGGAAAAACACTTTTGTACGGCCGCACCGTGAGCTCGATCCCCCCGTCCGGCCTGCGAACGCCAATCGAATACTTCTCGCCCGCCCGCATCATGATCCCCTCCATGACCGCCTGGCCACCAATGTTGGATGATCTCTGCATAAAAATCCTCCACAATAGGGTAGAGGGAGGCAAATGCCGAACCCCC
>CADCQU010000270.1 GCA_902803635.1 uncultured Lachnospiraceae bacterium
AGCTTCTGAAGAACCATCGCGGAGATCTCCTGCGGCGTGTAGGACTTGCCGCCCATCGTCACGCGGTCATTTGTACCCATCTTCCTCTTAATGGAAGCAATCGTGTTGTCTGCATTTGTCACGGCCTGACGCTTCGCCGGCTCGCCGACGAGACGCTCGCCGCTCTTCGTAACCGCAACCACCGACGGAGTCGTGCGCGCGCCCTCGGCATTCGCGATCACCACCGGCTGTCCGCCTTCCATAACGGCCACGCAGCTATTTGTCGTTCCCAGATCGATACCGATAATCTTACTCATGATAACCCTCCTATATTTTAAACTATTATTCTCTCACAATCTTTTTACTAAAAGTTTCAATTATTATATAAATCCACTTGACATTCAGTTTGCGACCGTCACCATGGAGTGGCGGACGACGCTATCCTTATAGGTATATCCTTTTTGGAGCTCCTTTACGACGATGTTCTCGCCGAAATTGTCATCCTCTACATGCATCACCGCGTTGTGGAGGTTCGGGTCAAATTCCTTTCCCTCCGCATCGATGGGCTTGACGCCAAGCTCCTTCATCACCGCGATGAACTGCTTATAGATCTTTTCCATGCCCTGCACGAAGGGGTCTTCCTTATCCTCTTCCGAAACAAGAAGGAAGCCCCGCTCGAAGTTGTCCAGAACCGGAAGAATCTTCTCGATAACATCCTTCGCGCCCATGTCGTACATGCCGGATTTTTCCTTCTCGGTGCGTTTGCGGAAATTGTCAAATTCCGCCATCAGCCGCAGGAAGCTGTTTTTCTGCTCGGCAAGCTCCTCTTCCTTTTTTTCAAGCTCCTTTTTGAACTTCCGCCCAAAGAATCCGCCAGCCATGTCTTCCTTCCCGTCTTCTGTCGTTTCCCCGGCCGACTCGCCGGCTGCTCCCGCGTCCTTGCCATTTTCCGGCTCCGCATCCATTTTTGCTCCCGCGTCCTCGCCCTTCGGCTCCGCGTTCGTTTCTGCCTCCGCGTCCACGCCGTTCTCCGGCTCCGCGTCCTTCCCCGCCGCTTCCTCGCCGGTCACGGGAGCCTTGCCTCCCTCCGGCTCTGCGGCGGCCTGTGCGTGGGCTGCCTTCACGGCCTCCCGGACGGCATCCTCCGTCGTCTGCACTTCTTCCTTCGCCACAGCCTCTTCCGTCGCCGCAGCCATCTCTTTTGCCATCGTCTCTTCCATCGCTGTATCTTCTTTCTTTATGGTTAAACCCGTTGCTCTTCGCTACTTTCCATCCTCCGGCTTTCCGGAACCGGCACCCGGCCAGGCGCCATTTGCCCCTGCCGCAGCCCCTGCATTTGCCGGAGCATCCCTGTCTCCCGGCCCGGTCGGCTCCCTCGCGGAAGCCCCGCCAAAGAGATTGTCAAGGGACTTCTTCATTTCCTTCAGATTCCGCATGGCCTTCTCATAGTCCATGCGCTTCGGCCCGATAATGCCAATCGTACCCGTCAGGCCGTCGCCCAAATCGTAGCTCGCGGTCACGACGCTGCAGTCCTTCATGTCCTCCACCGGCCCTTCGTCGCCGATGTAGACCTGAATACCGGTCTCGCCCTGGCTCTCGCGCTCCCTCGTCTCCTTCACGAAATCCACGAGCACGCTTTTTTCCTCCAATGTGGAAATGAGCTTTCGGGCCTTCGTGCTGTCGGCGAGCTCCGGATAGCGGAAAATGTTGTCCGCCCCGCTGGTGTAAATCTGCATTTTTTCGTCCGTCTCGGCGCGAATGACATCCGCAATCGTATCGAGGACGTCACTGACCACCTCCGCGTGGCTCCCCGCCTCCTCCTTCATACTGGAAATGAGGCCAAGGTTGATATCCATGAGCGTGAGGCCGCTGAGCTTCGAGTTCAAAAGCATGTTCAGCCGATACACCGTTTCCTCGTCAATATCCGTCACAAGGTCGATTATGTGGCTCCGCACAATGTTCCCCTCGATGACAACCACGTTAAGCAGCTGCCGGGGACCAAGCCTCGAGAGCTGGATAAATTTCACCTTGCTCCCACGGTACGACGGTGCCGAAATCATTGTCGTATAATTGGTCATGCTCGCAAGAAGCCGCACCACCTGCTTGAGCATCTCCTCCAGACGGTTCGTCCGGTAGATCATGAGGCTCGTCATTGCCTCCGTCTTCTGCATCTTCGTCTCGACAATGCTGTTGACGTAGAGGCGGTAGCCCTTGTCCGTCGGGATGCGGCCCGCCGAGGTGTGGGGCTGTACGATGAAGCCCATCTCCTCCAGATCCGACATCTCGTTGCGGATCGTCGCGGAACTTAGGTGGAGGTCGGTGTAGCGGGAAATGGTCCGCGAACCGACCGGTTCTCCTGTCTCCAAATAATTGCGGATAATCGCGTCCAGAATCTTTCGCTTTCGTCCGTCCATCTCCATACGCCTCACCTCCTTTCCTTCTCTTTGCCTTGTTAGCACTCGTTATGTTGGAGTGCTAACATCTACGCATACTATACCCCTCCATTCCGATGCTGTCAACACTTTTTTTCAAATTTTTGAAATTTCCCGTTACAATTCAGGCAGCCCCACGGTTCCAGCCCCCTCCTGCGACCAATTCTTATTCTTTCTTAAGATTTTTTCTTTTTTCTTATGAAAGCCGTCACACTCTCCACACAATTCTCCCCTATACTCATAGACAGATAGTTGAACAGCCACCAACTATCTACTATCTCCCCCCTCATAAAGATAAGAGAAAGAGAGCCGCGAGGCTCTCTTTTTCGTCGTCTTAGAAACTAAGGAACTGTTCATCAATAACTCAGGAAATCTGCTTGTCTAAATTCCGCCCTGACTGCGTTGTCGTCAGTCGGCGATGCCCGCA
>CADCQU010000271.1 GCA_902803635.1 uncultured Lachnospiraceae bacterium
CATATCTTTTCGAACAGTGAAGAAAAACAATATTTTTAACAAAAGACTATATATCTTTTTTACTTTTTAATGTTTTTTATAACCTAATTGTATTCTTTATAACTGTATACGTTGGAGCGCATTTGTCAAAGCATCACTCCGCGCACGGCACGATAAAGGAGGTAACTATGTACAAGATTCTCAAAAAAAGGCAGCTCAGCGCCGTCGTCTGGCTCATGGACATCGAGGCGCCGCTGGTTGCACGCCATTGCGAACCCGGACAATTTGTCATCGTGAAGGACTGTGAAGAGGGCGAGCGCATTCCCCTGACCATCTGCGACTACGACCGGGAGGCGGGCACGGTTACCATCGTCTTCCAGCCGCTGGGCGTTGGCACCAACAAGCTCCTCGCACACGAGGAAGGCGACGCCCTCATGGACTTCGTGGGTCCGCTCGGCCGTCCCTCGGACATCGTGGAGATGACCCCGGAAGAGCTTGCGGGGAAGAAGTTCCTTTTCGTCGCCGGCGGCGTCGGCACCGCGCCGGTTTACCCGCAGGTGAAGTGGCTCAAGGAGCACGGGTATGACGCGGATGTCATCATCGGCGCGCGCACGAAGGACCTCCTGTTCTTCGAGGAGGAGATGCGGGCCGTGGCGAAGAACCTCTACATCACAACCGACGACGGCTCCTACATGCACAAGGGCGTTGTCACGACCGTCATTGACGAACTCGTCGCCGAGGGCAAGGAGTACAACCACTGCGTCGCGATCGGGCCGATGATCATGATGAAGTTCGTGTGCCTGACCACGAAGAAATATGATATACCGACGATCGTCAGCATGAACCCGATCATGGTGGACGGAACCGGCATGTGCGGGGCCTGCCGCCTCTCTGTCGGGGACGAGATCAAGTTCGCCTGCGTGGACGGACCGGAATTTGACGGCTTCAAGATCAACTGGGCGGAAGCCATGAAGCGGACCCAGCTTTACAAGACCGAGGAAGGACGCGCCCTTCTGGCCTTCCGTGAGGGCAAGACCCACCACGGCGGCTGCGGAAATTGCGATGGAGGTGAAAAATAATGGCAAATATGTCCAAGACCAAGGTGCCGGTGCGGGAGCAGGAGCCCCTCGTCCGTGCGACAAATTTCGACGAAGTCTGCTATGGCTACAATGAGGAGGAGGCCGTCGAGGAGGCCACCCGCTGCCTGAACTGCAAGAATCCGAAGTGCGTCGAAGGCTGCCCTGTCAGTATCAATATCCCGGGCTTTATCAAGAAGGTTACCGAGCGTGATTTCGCGGGGGCCTACCAGGTTATCTCCGAGTCCAGCAGCCTGCCGGCCATTTGCGGCCGCGTCTGCCCGCAGGAGACCCAGTGCGAGGGCCGCTGCGTACGCGGCAACGCGAAAATCGGCTCCGAGGCCGTCTCCATCGGCAAATTGGAGCGTTTCGTGGCGGATCGCGCGAAGGAAGACGGCGTGAAGCCCGTCGCTCCGGAGAAGACAAATGGTCACAAGGTGGCTGTGATCGGTTCGGGTCCTGCCGGCCTTTCCTGCGCGGGCGACCTTGCGAAGCTCGGCTATGAGGTGACCATCTACGAGGCCCTGCACAAGGCCGGCGGCGTGCTGACCTACGGCATCCCGGAATTCCGTCTGCCCAAGGACAAGGTCGTGGCGGAGGAGATCAAGAACGTGGAAGGCCTTGGCGTCCGCATCATCACGGACGTGATCGTGGGCCGCACGATTTCCGTGGACGAGCTCATCGAGAAGGAAGGCTACGAGGCCATTTTCATCGGCTCCGGTGCGGGTCTTCCGATGTTCATGGGCATTCCCGGCGAGAACGCGAACGGCGTGTTCTCGGCAAATGAATTCCTCACCCGCAACAACCTGATGAAGGCCTACCGCGACGACTACGATACGCCCATCTACCATCCGAAGAAGTGCGTGGTGGTCGGCGGCGGCAACGTCGCGATGGATGCCGCGAGGACCGCGCTTCGGCTCGGTGCCGAGGTACACCTTGTCTATCGCCGTTCCGAGGCCGAGCTTCCGGCCCGTGCGGAGGAAGTGCACCATGCGAAGGAGGAGGGCGTTAAGTTCGATCTCCTTACGAACCCGATTGAAATCCTGACGGATGAGAACGAGAATGTTACCGGTATCCGCTGCGTCCGCATGGAGCTTGGCGAGCCGGATGCTTCCGGACGCCGCCGCCCGGTAGTGATCGCCGGCAGCGAGTTCGAGATGGAGTGCGACGCGGTCATCATGTCCCTCGGCACCTCCCCGAACCCGCTCATTTCCTCCACGACCCCCGGTCTGGAGATCAACCGCCGCCGCTGCCTGGTGGCGACCGAGGACGAGGGCAAGACCACTAAGGAAGGCGTGTACGCCGGCGGCGATGCCGTGACCGGCGCCGCGACCGTCATCCTCGCGATGGGAGCCGGCCGTGTCGGCGCCCGCGGGATTGATAACTACCTGAAGGCAAAGGACGCGCAGAACTAAGAAGAAGTGGGCACGCCTTTTTGGGGCGTGTCCTTTTCTTGATTTTTCTACCTGTACGGATGAACTCATGAAAAGGAATCATCTTCCTTGAAAAATGGTTGTCATTCTGAGCGAAGCGAAGAATCCCGAAAGTTTCTCGCTACCGTTGACGGGATTCTTCGTCGCTTCGCTCCTCAGAATGACAGAAAACGCCTCATTGGGGCTAACCGTACAGTTAGATTTTTTAGTAAGGAATATATGAAAATCCGTATCATCTGTGTTGGAAAACTGAAGGAGCGGTATTGGCATGAGGCGCAGGCGGAGTACGCAAAACGGCTGTCGCGGTATTGTACGCTGGAAATCGTGGAGTGCGCGGATGAAAAGACACCGGAGCGGGCCTCGCAGAGGGAGAACGAGGAAATCCTTCGGAAGGAGGGGGAGAGGATTCTCTCCAAAATCCAGCCCGGCGACTATGTGATCGCCATGGCCATCCGGGGAAAAAAGTATACCTCCGAGACCTTCGCGGCGCATTTGGAGGAAAAGCTGGTCGGGGCCGGCGGAAATGTCTCGCTTATCATCGGAGGCTCCCTCGGTCTGTCCCCCGCCGTACTGGCCCGCGCAAAGGAGCAGATCAGCTTCTCCGACCTCACCTTCCCGCACCAGCTCATGCGCATCCTCCTCCTCGAACAGACCTACCGAGCCTTCCGTATTCTGCATAACGAGCCTTATCATAAGTAGAAAGGCGTTTTTATCTTAAGAACAATTGAAATCCTTGTTGATTTCGCTCCCTATATGTGGTATCTTTTGAGTGCTTGACATTTGCCAAACACATTTGTTTGTGTTGCGCCAAACAATTGTGTGCTTTCGCAATAGCTTCACCTGATGGTCGGCGGCGAGGAGGCATTTGCCGACAACATTTTTGCACCGGAGGCGTTATGGAGGTTTTGCTGGATATCCCCGCGGAGCATGCGCGGAATATTTTCGGAGAGCTGGATGCAAATGTCCGCCTCATCGAGAAACAGCTGCACGTGGACATCGTACAGCGGAACGGGGCGGTCGCCATCCTGGGCGAGGAGCCGGATATACGGAGGGCGCGTTCGCTCCTTCGGCAGCTCCTCGGCATTTCCCAGCGCGGCAATGCCGTCACCGAGCAAAATGTCCGCTACGCCATTTCCCTCCTCATGGAGGAGAAGGAGGCGGATCTTGCGGAGCTCGATAAGGAACTCATCCTCTCCACGGTGACCGGGCGGCCGGTGCGGCCAAAGACGCTCGGGCAGAAAAAATACGTGGAGAGCATCCGCAGCCGGATGGTGACCTTCGGCATCGGCCCGGCCGGTACCGGGAAGACGTATCTCGCCATGGCGATGGCGGTGCGGGCCTTCCGCAACAACGAGGTCACGCGCATCATCCTGACACGCCCGGCCATTGAGGCGGGAGAGAAGCTGGGTTTTCTGCCCGGCGATCTCCAGAGCAAGAT
The DNA here is from genome assembly GCA_902803635.1 of uncultured Lachnospiraceae bacterium. Taxonomy (GTDB): domain Bacteria; phylum Bacillota; class Clostridia; order Lachnospirales; family Lachnospiraceae; genus Chordicoccus. The sequence continues at coordinate 3,927 of CADCQU010000271.1, forward strand.
CGACCCGTACCTGCGACCCCTCTACGACGCGCTCTATGAGATCATGGGGCCGGAGACCTTCCTCAAGAATTCGGAGAAGGGACTCATCGAGGTCGCGCCGCTCGCCTATATGCGCGGGCGGACGCTTGACAACGCCTTCATTATTCTCGACGAGGCGCAGAACACCACGCCGGCGCAGATGAAAATGTTCCTGACCCGCATTGGCTTTGGGACAAAGGTCGTCATTACCGGCGACCGGACCCAGAAGGACCTGCCGAAGGGAACGGAAAGCGGTCTCGACGTGGCCACGAAGGTGCTCGCAAAGATCGAGGAGATCGGCTTCATCCAACTGACGGCGGCGGACGTGGTCCGGCACCCGCTCGTACAGAAGATCGTCACCGCCTACGAGGCCTATGAGCGGAAGAAAACGCCGGGCGGAGACGGGAGAAGAGTGGTCCGATACAGAAAGACTTCGAAGTAGGTATACTTACGAACAAGGAGCATACATTGACGATTAATTTTGAAAATGAATTCGACGAGGATCTGGAGGAGCTTCTCGGCTTTCCTTATCAAGAGGTTGCCCGGGAGGTCATCGCGAAGGTTCTCGAACGGGAACACTGCCCTTACGAGGCGGAGGTCAACCTTCTCTTCGTCGGGGAGGAGGAGATTCGGGAGATTAACCTCGAACAGCGGGAGATTGACGCCCCGACCGACGTGCTCTCGTTCCCGATGTTCCCTTACGAGGTTCCTGCGGCTTTCGAGGAGCTTTCGGAGGTTCCGGAGGCGGAAAATTTCAGCCCCGAGAGCGGCGAGCTGCTTTTGGGCGATATCGTCCTGTGCATTCCGCGGGTGCTCGCCCAGGCGAAGGAGTACGGCCACTCCGTAAAACGCGAGTACGCCTTCCTTTTGGCGCACAGCACGCTGCACCTTGTCGGCTACGACCATTTGTCAAATGTAGAAGCCGCCGGGATGGAGGAAAGGCAGGAGGCCGCGCTCACGGAGCTTGGCATCTGTCGCGAATAAAGGTCACCGTTTCTGCCGGAAAGCTTGAGAAAATTAATTTGTAAGCAGTATTCGCGGACGTGACGCCGCGAATTTGGCTGTTGGCAGACCAGCTGTCTGCCGCATATCCCATAAATATCGTTATCCCCGAACCTGGAAAGTATTTGAAATTACTACGGCTGCTCATCAACGTATTTGCCAGCTTCCCGGTCGGGGCGGTTACGATGCAAAAGGAGATTTTTAAAATGAAGAAACACCGCTTGTTTGTTACGCTCACAGCAATCGCTGCCTCCGTCTTCGTTCTCGGAGCCTGCGGAAGCACTACAAAAAGCATTCCAGATGACTCGTCAACGGCCCAGGAATCCTCCGTCACCACCTCCAGCACGGAGTCTGTCAATTTGACACCGACGATGACGCCGACCCCCTTCCCGACAATCGACGATCCGGAGGAGGTTCTTCCGGATGGAGTTTACAGGAACTATCTTACGGGTGCCTACGTCACAAAGGAGGAGTCCCTTGTCCGGCCGATCAGCATGATGATCGACAATTCCGAGCCGGCGATTCCACAGAGCGGCATATCCAAGGCGGATGTTTATTATGAGTCTATTATCGAGTCCTCCGTCTCGCGTATGTGCCTCGTGTTCAATAATCTTGACGGCCTGTACCGCATTGGACCTCTTCGCTCCTGCAGGGACAATTTCCTGAGCATGGTGTCCGGTTTCGACAGCATTTACGAGCATTACGGCCAGGCCGCCTACGCCCTGCCGTACCTTGAGGACGACCGCTGCGACAACGTTTCCGGCCTGGGGAGCTACACGAACCAGGTGTTCTTCCGCGACAACACCTTCCACGTGATGCCGCACAACGCCTACACCAGCGAGGTGGGCATGGAGACCGGCATCAAGACCCTCGGCTACCGCACGGAGCATGACGAGACCTACCGCGGCCCCTTCCGCTACGTCCTCGAGGGCGAGAAGACCGACATGACCGATGCCGTGGATGCAAATGTCGTCGTCCCGGGCTACCCGGTGAACAATCCGAGGTTCCTCTATGACGAGGCCACCGGTCTTTACAAGCGCGAGCAGTTTGGCGCCCCGCACATCGATACGGAAAATGGCGAGCAAATCCAGGTAAAGAACATTATTTTCGAATATGAGAATTCCGCCTTCTACCAGGATTCCCCGTACCTGCATTTCCAGACGGAAGCCCAGGGCTACGGCCTGTACATTTCCGAGGGGAAGGCCATCCCGGTCTACTGGGAGCGACCGGAGTTCTTCGCGCAGGTGAAATATTACACGATGGACGGCCACAGGCTCAAGATGAACCAGGGCAAGACCTTTGTCTGCGTGATCGAGAACAAGAAAATCCAGGCCGCGAAGATTGGCAAGGACGATAAGTCCCTGAAGTGCGTCGTCTCCGAGGACAAGGTGAAGGAGGCAAATGCCATCAACGAACAGTGGGAGAAGGAGTACAAGGAAAACGAGCACTGGTACCTGACGGCCTGCTCGGACCTCCGCCTGGAGAACATTGCCAAGCACAACGGCAAATCCAAGGTCTGCTACATCTATGATACGGAGTATGAGTACGGCAACGCCGGGAAGAAGGGCAAATAAAGTATGCGAAGCGGCATTCTTGGGGATTTTCCGCATCACGCCGAGCTGCGCGGGCAGCTGCGAAACCGGAAGCGCATCGTAATAAAGCTGGGCTCGTCCTCGCTCGTACACCCGGAAACCGGTCGGCTGAACTTGACCAAGCTTGACGTTCTCGCCCGCGAGGTCACGGATCTTTGCAACAGTGGGAAGGAAGTTATCCTGGTCTCCTCCGGGGCCATCGCCGTCGGGCGGGCCGCCATGGGACTTGACATTTGCCGTACATTGCAGGAAAAACAGGCCTGCGCGGCAATCGGGCAGGTGCGGCTCATGGCCATTTACCAGAAGCTCTTTTCCGAGTACGGACGCACGACCGCACAGGTCCTTATGGACAAGAAGACGGTGACCGACCCGGAGAGCCGCGTGCACGCACGGAACACGTTTGAGGAGCTGCTTTCGCTCGGCGTGATTCCGATTGTCAACGAAAATGACACCGTATCGACCTACGATATCGAATTTGGAGACAACGACCGGCTTTCGGCCGTGGTGGTCGCGCTCGTTCGGGCCGACCTTCTGCTCCTCCTTTCGGATATTGACGGTCTCTACACCGACGATCCCCGGGCAAATGAGCACGCCGCCTTCATCCACGAGGTGGAGGCTTTGAACGAGGAGCTTTTGCAAATGGCGAAGGGCTCGACGGGGAGCCGTTTCGGAACCGGCGGGATGACGACGAAGCTTCTTGCGGCGGACATCGCGACCTCCGCAGGAGCGGACATGATTATCGCAAGCAGCGAGGATTTCCATATCCTCCACCGTCTGGTAGCCGGGGAGGATCTCGGGACGCTCTTTCGGGCCAACCCGAAGGAAGAGTTCTACCTTATGGATTATCTTGAAAAAATGTAACTTTCAGGCCTGTCATTCTGAGGAACGAAGTGACGAAGAATCTATTGGAAAGGAAATCCTCCTTCCCTGGTTCTTTTGCTCAGAGTGACAGGTTTTTCTTCATTTCTTTGTTCGTTTGTAGATGACAGCCTGCATGGTTTGGCTCCCGGAAGAAACAAATCATTTTTTTATAAGGAGTAGTTATGGTTGCAAAGGAAATGACCGAACGGCAGATGGAGTACCTGGAGAAGGCGAGGGAGGCCGCCGTGGCGTTCGCGGAGCGTCTTGGCCATGCCCCGAAATCGTACGTGGAGACGTTCGGCTGCCAGATGAACGCCCGTGACTCGGAGAAGCTTCGTGGCATCCTTCTTTCGGCCGGCTTTACGGATACGGAGGAGGAGAGCGAGGCGGACCTCGTGCTCTACAACACCTGCACAGTGCGGGACAACGCGGACCAGCATGTCTACGGACGACTCGGACGGCTGGGCGGCAACCGGAAAAACCATCCGGAGCGCATCGTCGGGCTCTGCGGGTGCCTCATGCAGGAACCGCACGCGGTCGAGAAGATTAAAAAGAGCTATCCCTTTGTCAACCTTGTCTTCGGAACGCACAATCTTTATGCTTTCCCGGAGCTTCTTTTCCGCGCCTTGACCGAGCCAAAACGTGTCTTTGCCATTGAGACGAAGACCACGGTTCTTCCCGAATCTCTTCCAGTAGCCCGCAAGCACGGCTTCAAATCGGGCGTCAACATCATGTATGGTTGCGACAATTTCTGTACCTACTGCATCGTGCCCTACGTGCGCGGGCGGGAGGTGAGCCGTGAACCGGAGGACATCCTTGCGGAAATCGAGCATCTGGCGGCGGACGGCGTTAAGGAAATCATGCTTCTGGGTCAGAACGTCAATTCCTACGGGAAGGGGCTGGCCCTTCCGGCGACCTTTGCCGGGCTTCTTCGCCGCGTCTGCCGCGTCGAGGGCATCGAGCGCGTTCGTTTCATGACCTCGCACCCGAAGGATCTCTCGGACGATCTTATTATTGCGATGGCCGAGGAGGAAAAGCTCTGTCCGCATTTGCATCTGCCGGTGCAGAGCGGAAGCGACCGCCTTTTAAAGAAAATGAACCGGCATTATGACCGGGCGCACTATCTCGGGCTTGTGGAGAAAATACGGGCTGCGGTTCCGGCCATTTCCCTCACGACGGACATCATCGTGGGCTTCCCCGGCGAGACGGAGGAGGATTTTGGGGACACGCTCTCGCTCATCCGCGAGGTGGGCTTTGACAGTGCGTTTACCTTTATCTACTCGAAGCGCACCGGGACGCCGGCGGCGGGCTATCCCGACCAGGTGCCGGACGAGGTCGCCCATGCGCGGTTCGACCGCCTCCTTGAAGCCGTGAAGGCCGGGGCGGAAGAGCGGTGCGGGCGGTTTGCGGGGCAGGAGATGGACATCCTGGTGGAGGAGGAGAACCGCCAGCAAGGGTACGTCACCGGGAGGACCCCGCACAACATCGTCGTGCATTTGCCGGGTTCGAAAGAAGATATCGGGCAGATTGTCCGCGCCCGTCTCACCGACCCGCGAGGCTTCTACTACTTCGCGGAGAGGGTAATGAATTCCAAATGTACGGTTGACTCAAAAAGTATCGCTTTCTGTCATTCTGAGGAGCAACGCGACGAAGAATCCCGTCAACTGTAGCGAAAAATTAAAGGAGACGGCGTGTAGATGCATTGAACCTGTATGTTTAACCGTGCAGCTCGAATTATTTATATAGGAGGTTTCGGCAAATGGCTCTCTCGCCGATGATGCAGGAATACAGGAAGGTCAAGGAGGAGTACCCGGACTGCGTGCTCCTCTACCGTGTCGGGGACTTCTACGAAATGTTCTTCGAGGACGCCATCCATGTCTCGAAGCTTCTTGAACTGACCCTCACGGGGAAGGAATGCGGCCTTCCGGAGCGGGCGCCGATGTGCGGCGTCCCCCACCATGCCCTCGACACCTATGTCTCACGGCTTATTCAAAAAGGCGAGAAGGTGGCCATCTGCGACCAGGTGGAGGATCCAAAGCTTGCGAAGGGCCTGGTCAAGCGTGAGGTTACTCGTGTCGTGACCCCCGGCACCAACACCGAGGTCGCGGCCGGCGACGAGTCCTCCAACAACTACCTGGTCACCATCGTCTGTACCGAGGAACGCGCGGGCCTTGCCGCCTGCGACCTCGCGACCGGGGAATTCCTGCTCACGGAGGTTGACAGCATCCCGAAACTCCGCGATGAAATCACCCGGTATAATCCTGCAGAGCTTCTCTGCAGCGAGTCCTTCCTCATCTGCGGAATCGATATCGACGAGCTCCGCGACCAACGGCACATCCTCATCGAGCCGCTGCCCGCAAGCGCCATCGCCGATGCCTACTGCCAAAGGCTCCTGCTTGATCACTTCCACGTGGCCTCCCTCGACGGTCTTGGGCTGGGCGACTTTTCCCTTGCCGTCAACGCCGCCGGAGCCCTCCTGTCCTATCTTTTTGAGACGCAGAAGACCGATCTTGCCCACATCACGACCGTAAAGCCCTACCGGAGCGGCAGCTACATGGTCCTCGACGGGGCGACCATCCGCAACCTTGAGCTCATCGAGACCCTCCGCGAAAAGGAGAAGCGCGGCTCCCTCTTCTGGGTGCTCGATCGCACGAAGACCGCGATGGGCGCGCGCAAGCTCCGGGCCTTCATCGAGCAGCCGCTGCTCCACAAGGAAGAAATCGAAAAACGCCTCGATGCCATCGACGCTCTTCTTTCCCACGAGATCACGCTCGAAGAGCTGCGCGAATATTTGTCGCCCGTCTACGACCTCGAACGCCTGGCCGCCCGCGTAAGCTTCCGCACGGCCAACCCTCGCGACCTCATAGCCCTCCGCAACTCTCTGCAAATGCTCCCGCACATCAAAAATCTGCTGGACGAGCTCCCGGCGGAGATATTTGTCGATTATTTCAACAATTTCGACGACTTGGAGGATATTGCAAATGTATTGCAGGCCGCCATCGTGGACGAGCCACCGCTCGCGATGAAGGAAGGAGGCATCCTCCGCGACGGCTACAATGCGGACGTCGACGAGTACCGGCGGGCGCGAACCGAGGGCAAGCAGTGGCTTGCTGAGCTGGAGGCCCGTGAGCGGGAGAAGACAGGCATCCATACCCTCAAGGTGAAGTTCAACCGCGTTTTCGGCTACTGCATCGAGGTGTCCAAGTCCTTTATGAATGCCGTTCCATCGGAATATATCCGCAAGCAGACCCTGACAAATGGCGAGCGCTACACGACGCCGGAGCTGAAGGAGCTGGAGGACAAGATTCTCGGGGCCGAGGATAAATTGCAGGGGCTGGAGTACGAGATTTTCAGCGGCATCCGTGAGGACATCCGCAACAACATTGCCCGGCTTCAGGAAACGGCAAATGCGGTTGCGGAGATTGATGCGCTGGCCTCGCTGGCGGACGTCGCGCGGCGGCAGCATTTTGTACGCCCGCAAATAACAAATGATGGGGGCATCGAGATTAAGGACGGTCGTCACCCGGTCGTCGAAAAAATGCTCGGAAACGACCTTTTCGTGCCAAATGACACGAGCCTCAATACGAAAAAGCGGCGGATTGCGGTCATCACCGGGCCGAACATGGCCGGAAAATCGACCTATATGCGCCAGACGGCATTGATTGTTCTCATGGCCCAGATGGGTAGCTTCGTCCCCGCAAAAAGTGCCAGCATCGGTCTCGTGGACCGGATTTTCACGCGGGTGGGTGCCTCGGACGACCTCGCCTCGGGACAGAGCACCTTCATGGTGGAAATGACGGAGGTGGCCAACATCCTGCGGAACGCGACGGCGAGGAGCCTTCTCATCCTTGATGAGATCGGGCGCGGAACCTCGACCTTCGACGGACTTTCGATTGCCTGGGCCGTGATCGAGTATATCGCGGATAAGCGCATCATGGGTGCGCGGACGCTCTTTGCCACGCATTACCACGAACTGACCGAGCTCGAAGGCAAGCTGGACGGGGTCAACAACTACTGCATCGCCGTGAAGGAAAAGGAGGATGGCATCGTCTTCCTCCGGAAGATCATCCGCGGCGGGGCGGACAAGAGCTACGGCGTGCAGGTAGCCCGGCTCGCGGGAGTCCCCGAAGCCGTCCTCGCCCGGGCGGAGCATTTGTCAGCGGAATTATCCAAGGCGGACATCACGGCCGCCATCGAGACCCTGACCGGCCCCGGCCCGAAGCGGGAGAAAAAGGCGGCCATGGACGAGGTGGACCTCTCCCAGATGACCTTCTTCGACGCCGCCCGCGACGAGGACATCCTCAAGGAACTCGTGGACATGGAAATCACCGCCATGACCCCCATCGAGGCCCTAAACGAACTCTACCGGCTTCAGAACAAGCTAAAGAACCGGTATAAGGCATAAAACGAAGAATCATTATGAGGCATAAAACGAATGCCCCGTGTTGGAAATCTGTCAGCGAAGACAGTGAAGGGGAGAATCTTGGCTCCCCCTCAGGGGGAGCTGTCGGCGAAGCCGACTGAGAGGGGGTTCTTGGCTCTCACTTTTTGAGGGAGTTAACAACGAAACTGAAGGAGAGGATTCCATGAGCGAAATCCAAATTCTTGACCAGAGTACAATAGATAAGATTGCCGCCGGCGAGGTTGTCGAGCGTCCCTCTTCGATTGCAAAGGAACTGGTGGAAAATGCCCTCGACGCGGGGGCGACCCGCATCACGGTGGAAATCCGCGACGGGGGAATCCGTCTTCTCCGCGTCACCGACAACGGCAAAGGAATCCCCTCCGACGAGGTGCGCCTGGCCTTCCTTCGCCACGCGACCTCTAAGCTTCGTTCAGTCGGAGATTTCGGGACGCTTCGGACCCTGGGCTTTCGCGGCGAGGCCTTGTCCAGCATCGCTGCGGTGAGCCGCGTGGAAATGATCACAAAACGTCCTGGAGAACTCACCGGAACCCGCTACTGCATCGAGGGCGGGCGCGAGCGCCTCTTCGAGGAGGTCGGTGCCCCGGACGGGACCACCATCCTTGTACGTGACATTTTCTACAACACGCCGGCAAGAGGCAAATTCCTCAAGACCGCCCAGACCGAGGCCGCCCACGTTGGGTCCTTCGTTGAAAAGCTGGCTCTGGCAAAACCCGAGGTGGCTTTTGAATTCATCTCCAACGGAGAATCAAAGCTCGTAACTACCGGAACCGGGAATCTGAAGGATGTCATTTACCATGTGTATGGGCGGGAGGCGGCTGCAGAGCTAATCAATCTTGACGCCGGTGAGGCAGACCTCCATATCGGCGGCGTCCTCGCGCGGCCGGCCATTTGCCGTTCCAGCCGGAATTTTGAGAATTATTTCGTGAACGGGCGTTACGTGAAGAGCCGCATCATCGCGGCCGCCATCGAGGATGGCTACGGGACGATGCTGATGAAGCATATGTACCCGTTCACCTGTCTGTTTTTAGATTTAAAAGGCACAAATGTCGATGTGAACGTGCATCCGACAAAGATGGAGGTACGCTTCTCCGACGAGAAGGGAGTCTACCGGGCCGTCAAGGAGGCCGTCGAGAACGCCCTCCGCGGGCAGGAGATGATCGTGCACTCCATGTTGACGCAGGAAAAAGTCAATCCCCAAAAAGCCGCCCGCTACAACAACCCGGCTCCCTTCGAAACCACAGCCATCCGCGAGCGGGAGAGCAGCTACGGAAGCGTTCCCGCCTGTCATCCTGAGCGAAGCGAAGGATCCCGGCAACCATCCGCGAACAGCGCCTCAGCCGGCATTCCAGACGCTCCCGCCCGTCATCCTGAGCGAAGCGAAGAATCCCGGCAGCCGTCCGCGAACAACGCCTCAGCCGGCATCCCGGA
>CADCQU010000272.1 GCA_902803635.1 uncultured Lachnospiraceae bacterium
AAAAATTTATAACTCGCTGTATAAAATTTTTCCCGAGGCGTTTTTGGGAATCTCCGGGACGATCAGAACCTGAAACAGCCCGCGGCTCACCCCGACCTTTCCAAAAACGTAGTCCGTTGCCGGCTCCGCCAGGCTCTCGCTCGTCAGATAAACCTTGAGGAGATCGTCCCGTCCGGCGCAGGCTACGTCAATGGAACCGAGCTCATTTTTCAGGTTCCGCTCCAATTCATCGAGGTTGAGACGTTTGCCAAGAATTTTGACAAAGCGTTTTTTACGGCCGACAACGTAATAATACCCATCGGCATCACGTTTTGCCATGTCCCCGGTCAGAAGGCGGCCGCCGTTCTCGTCGCCAAGCGCCAGGTCCTCGCCCCTCTCCGCATAGCCGAGGGTGACGTTCTCCCCATAGTAGACAAGCTCCCCAACGCTGTCCGCTCCCTCGACGACCTTTCCGTCTGCGTCCAGCAGCTCGAAACGCCCGCCGGGAATGGCGATGCCCATGCTCCCCGTCTTCTCCAGCGCTTTTTCCGGCGGCAAATACCCCATCCGGGCGGTGGCCTCGGAGGCGCCGTACATGACCACGAAGCTCTTTCCGATCGCGGCGGCAAATTCCGCAAAGACCTTGTGCAGCTCGGGGCTGAGCTTCCCGCCCGCCTGGGTCAGGGTGCGGAGCGTCTCCAGGTTTTTCGACTTTGTAACCCGGAGCTTTGCCAGCATCTCGTACATAAAGGGAACGCCGGCGAAGGACGTTGCCTGCATTTCATGAAAATACTTCCAGAATTTCGGGGAGTAACAATTCAAAGACGTGAGAACGAGCGTCGCCCCCGCAAAAAGATGGGTGTTCACCACGGAAAGTCCATATACATAGTTCATGGGCAGGGAGGTGATGGCCCTCTCCCCCGGTGTAATGTGCAGGTACTCGACGATGGACTTCGTATTTGCAAGGATATTCTGATAGCTCTGCCGCACCAGCTTGGGACTCCCCGTGGAACCGGAGGTCGTGATGAGAAGAGCCAGTTCCTCCGAGAGCGCAAACGGGCAGTGCTCCTTCGCCGAAAGGAGGACGTAACCGCCGCTGCGAAAGATTTCTGTATAGTCCTTCGGGAAGTCGGCGAGCCGTCCCTCCGGAAGCCAGAGGAAGGAAGGACGATAGAGCTCCAACATTTCCCGCAGAAGCTCCGCATGCTGCCCACCATCGAGCATGACCGGGACGATGCCGTGGTTGATGCAGCCGACATACCCCGCCACGGAGGCGAAGGTGTTGCTTGTAAGGAGAAAGCAGACGGTCCTCTCCCCGATCTTAGCTATAAACTCCTCCGATGCGGCAAAAAGTTCATCATAGGTGTAGGAGCGGTCTCCCTCGATGATGGCCGTGGCGGAGCCATATTTTTGTAAATCAAACAGCAAAGCTTTCACCAACTTTCTGTATTTTTACCCTATTATTCCCTATCGCCGGAAGCAATTAAAATCAGGGAAATCAACGCCTCAACGTGCAGAAGACTATCCTGTGAACGTTTTTCTGTATACACTCCAAAATTATATCTCCTGCCAGACTGCAAGTTGGCATAAAGATTTCTATGTATACTCCCCTTATTCCTCCGCAAGCTCCTCCTCGGGGAAGCCGGCGTCGGCTTCCTCCGTCCCGTCGGACAGAGCCGCCGCATCCACGGGGCTCGTCCCATCAGTAGAAGCCGCTTCCCCGCCGCTGGTTGGCAGCGTGACGCCGTAGTAGGGGAAGTTCCCATAAGCAAGCTCCCCGCCAATTTTCCTTACGGGGACAACCGTGTAGGTATACGCGGCTTCCGGCTCGGAAACAGGCTCCGCAAAGGAGCGGGTTTTGGCATTTGTCGTACAGACAAGCTCCCAATCCCCCCTTTTCCCAATTTTCCGGTAAACCTGGTATCCCTTGGTGCCGCGGACGGCAGTCCATGAGAGTCTTGCGGTTCCGCCATCCAAGGTTAGCTCCAATTCAGGAGCCTTGATGGCATAGCTCCGGGGCGAAAAGTCCAATTCAAAAGGCAGAGCGTAAGGCGAAAGCACGGTCTTATAGTAGTCCGAGATCTGGTCCCACTCCTCCCAGCCAGCCTGGCCGCGTTTGTCCGTAAATCCGTAATTTTCCACAAGATAGTCGGTCAGGAAGCGGGAGAACTTTACGGAGCCGTGGACATTTGTATGCTTGTCGTCCTTAAAATCCCAGGCAAGGGAAAGCTTCGTCGTGCTGATCCCGTTCAAAAGGTCAAGGCAGGGGAAGCCCTCCCCTTCCACATACGCCTCCAGACCGTTGAGGAACCGTACCTGATTCACCGTGAGAGCCTGCGGAACGATGAAGAAGAGGACGTTCGCCTTCGTCTCCTTCAGGTAGGCGACCAGTTCCTCCAGGGCGAGCCTCTCGGACCTGCCCTCGGTCGCCATCATGGTCTTCGCCCTGTGATAAATCGGGGAAATGTCCACCGAAACCTGGAGGAAGGAGCCATAAAAACGGTTGGTTCCGATCGCGCTGGTCTTATGGTAGTAGTCCCAGGTCTTCGTCTCGCTCCACCGCGAATGAAAGCGGATCAGCGGGAAGAGGTATTCCCAGAGCGCGTCCTCCTCGTAGCCCGCCTCCTCCGTAAGGTTCTTGATGGTCTCCAGCTTGTTTGCGGAAGGCACCATGTAGTCCGTCGTGCGATGGATGGTCACGTAGTCGACATCGTCCTTCTTAAAGCTGTTCAGATTGACGATGCAGAGCGCGTCGGGCTGGGTCTTGCGGGCCTCGATAATCATATTCTTGAGGGCGACTCCCGAAACCGCGTTCAGCGAGTAGGACCGGACAGCAATCCCGCTTTTAAGCCACCCAAAGGCCGGCTGCCAAAGGGCATGGACATTGCTGGCCCCAAAGTAGACGGCGTCAAGGCTCCCCTCCCTCTCCTGCTTAAACCCGCGGACGGTGGTATACGCCGGCTGCTCGGAAATCCCAAGGACGCTCTGCACATGCAGAAGCGTCAGGGCAAGAAGAACAACAAAGACCACAGCTTTTATAGCGTTTGTCGCATTTGGTGAGAGTCTTTTGCGCTTCTTTGCCCTCTCCAGAGTCTCCTCCGGCAATCCGTTTTTCTTTTCCTTTTCCATTTGCCGGTTCCTCCTAAGGATTTCTCATAGAGAAAGCTTGTAGCACCTATCCATACGATAAACTTGTCCACCCCGACACAGCCAATCTGTCCCCAGATGCCTTTAGAACTTCTCATAGATAAAGCTCGCGGCACTGTAGCCAGGCCCGTAGACACCGAAGACCAGAATCACCACAATGATTCCGAGATAGATGGCCCAGCGGAAAATAAGCCCCTGCCGGGCGATGCTCTCCCGGATGCGGATTCCCTTCTCGTGCGTGTAATCCACGAAAAGAAGGAGCATGATGGCAAAGAGGAGAAGCCACCATTCGGCGTTGGTAAGACCAATGCGAAGGAGGCTGCCATTTGTCAAAAACGAGACATCCCGAATCTGCTGGAACGTACGTTTAAACATCCGAAGCGCCGTGTAGAGGGAGTCCGCGCGGGAAAAATAACGGCCCATGGAGACCAGCACGAAGGTACGCAGAATCTGGAAGAGCTTCCAGGTAAATGTATTCGCGCCGATGCCGAGCTTCTCGCGAAGCTTGTTGTAAACACCGCCGAGAAGAATCCCGGCCATGATGAAGAAGCCGTTATAAAGGCCATAGAAAATGAACTGCCACTCCGCGCCGTGCCAGAAGCCTACGAGGATGTAGACAATGAACATGGCAAGGAAGGACGGAAGCCGTTTCCCGACAAAGGAACCCAGCAGCTTCCGGCTCTTGCGGCTAAGGTTCGCGAAGCCCTTCGAGAGCGAGAGCGGGTAGAACACGTAATCCCGCATAAACGACCCGAGGGTGATGTGCCAGCGCCGCCAGAAATCCTCGATGGAAAATGCGAAGTAGGGCTGCTTGAAATTGAGCTCCAGGTCGATTCCGAAAATCTGTGCGACGCCCCGGGCGATGTCCATGCCGCCGGAAAAATCCGCGTAGACCTGCAGACCATACATGGCGGCCCCCAAAAAGACCATCAGCCCGTGGTATTTGCCGACGTTGTCGAAAATGGCGGCGACCGGCGCAATCAGGCGATCCGCGATAACCAGCTTCTTGAAAAAGCCCCAGAGAATCAGCTGGAGGCCGAAGGTCACGCGCCGGTAATCAAATTCGTGCCCCTCGTAGAGCTGCCCGGCCAGCTGCTTGTGGCGGGCAATCGGCCCCTGCACGATCTGTGGAAAGAAGGACATGAACAGCATGAATTTGAACGGATTCTTGTCCGCCGCACCCTTCCCGCGGTAAATGTCCGTCATGTAGGCGATGGCCTGCAGCGTATAGAAGGAGATTCCAAGCGGCAGGAGGAGGTTCAATACCGGCACCACCCCCGGGGCATGGAAAAGGCCAAGCAGCCAGTTGATATTTTCACCAAAAAAGTTGAAATACTTGAGGAAGAGCAGCGTCCCGAGGTCGAGCACGATGCCCAGCACGAGGATCCGCCGCGTCCTCTTCTTGAGGGCTTCCTTCAAAGCCTTCTTCTCTTTCCCGGTAAGACCCTCACGTGCGGCCAGCTCCGCCTTGCCCTTCGCATTTTCCGAGTCAATCCAGCGGCCGATGAGGAAGGTGACGAGGGTCGTCGCCAGAAGGACAAGGACGAGGAGGCGGCTGTTCAGCCAGTAAAAGACATAGCTGGCCACAAGCAGAACGCACCAGCGGTAGTTTTTGGGGACGAGAAAGTAGACGATGGCCGCCGCCAGTACATAAATCAAAAATGCAATTGAAAAAAATACCATGGCTGCGGAACCTGTATCCTTTCTTTCTGCCGAAATGCGGCGATTCTTGCAATCCGTGTGCAGGCCAATTTGCTATGGCTTCCAACCGTCTCTTACGGCGACGGCTCCGTGATATCCCTGGACACCGTAATCTTGATGATTCGCTCGGTTCCCGCGTAGGCCCCCTCGGGCGGGACGGTGATCATGATCTCCGCTTCGCCCTCGTAGCCCTTCTCCACGGTCACAATTCCGTCCGCGCTGATGCGGATGGCGGGATCGCTGCAAAGGTACGTCGCCTTCGCGTGCCCGAGCCACATGGCCGGCACCTGCACCCGCTGGTCCTCCGTCGCCGAATAGGGCAGCTCGATGTCCGAGGCCCAGATCGCGTTATCGGCGGCGATGATGACGAAGGAAATCGTCTTTGACGCGGGCGCGTACGCAAGGTTCCCCTTCGTGGACACGGTAATCGTCGTCTGGCCGATGTAATACGCCGGCACGAAGACGCTCCCGCCGCCGGAATTGGACACCTTCAGCACCGGGTCGTCGCAGCTGTACGTAATCGTCCCGCCCGTGGCCTTCGCCCCGATCGGCGTGTAATAGTAATCCTTCTCCTGCGCGTTCACGACGATGTTGTCGATCCGGATCTCGTTCTTCATCTTCTGGCCCGGCTTCCAGCGCCGGAACACCAGCTGCCGCTCGCCGACGACTTCCTTCCAGGCATCCCGCAGCTCCTTCCGCCAGGTCGCATTCCCGCTCGGGTAATACACCGCCGCGCGAACGCCCTCGCCGAACGGGACCTCCGCCGGTGCGTCCTTATAGAAGTACATTCCCTTGTATTTGCAAATGGTTCCTTCCTCGCCGACAAAGGCCTTCTCCGCCTTTTCTAATTTGGACTTGACACGGAGCTCCTCGACATTGCACCCGACAAATGCATTTTCCTCAAGAACCTCCAATTTGTCCGGCAGAACCAACCGATCCAGCGTACAATCGTAGAAGGCGTAGGTTCCAATCGTCCTCGTCTCCTTGCGCACCTTGTACGTCTTCCGCGTGGCCGCCGCCGGATAGGCCCAGAGGCGGGCCGCGCCCTTCGAGTAGAGCACGCCGTTCACGGATCGGAGGAACTGGTTTTTCTCGTGCACGACAATCTTGGCGGTATCCTTGCCGCCAACCTCAGCGGCCCGGAAGCCCGTCACCGTATCCTCCGAAAGCTCGGCCCTTCTCCCGATGGAAATGGCCCGCGTGTTGACATTTTTGAGACCGCCAGCCTCAATCCGGACCACGTTATCCGGAATCCGAAGCACGCCCTCCATCTCCGTTCCGTAGAAAGCCAATTTGCCAATCTCGCGCAAACTATCCGGAAGCGTAATTTTCGTCTTCGCAGCCCCGCTGTTCACGCCGCCGAGCAGCCAGTTCCCGATGCGGGTGATGCCGCCGCCCACGCGGACCTCGGTGATCCGGCGAATGTGTACTTTCCCGGAAAGGTCGTCCGAACTAAGGAGATTCCCCGTGCTTCCACCCTTCTCGGAGGAAGCCGAAGCCTCCGCATCGTCCGTGTAGCCCTTCGCGATGGCCGCCGCAAGGCCCGAAGGAATGCTCTCCGCTTCGTCAGAGGCAGACGCCTCCGCAGAATCGTCACGGTAGCCCTTCGCAATCGCCGCCGCAAGGCCCGCGCCCGCGCTTTCCGTTTCGTCCGTCAAAGCCGAGGACTCCTCGCCTTCAGAAGCAGTCTCCCCCGAAGATGAGGAAGTCCCGGAAGCAGCAGCCGTAAGCCCCGCGTCAACCTCCCCGGCCTCCAGGGCCGCCTGCCAGTCATAACCCTCGATGGCGTTGCTCCATGGAAGCCGCGCATGGCCAAGGCTCGGGTCATAGCCAAAATCGTAGGTTGGCCCGAAGCCCTCAATCTTCAGTGTGTATTTCTCCACAACCGAACCCAAACCGTTCGCCTCGGTGCCAGTCAGTTCCAGCGTGTAGGTGGCCGCCTTCCCGCAGACACCCGAAAGCCAATCCGTCCGGTACAGCGAATACGAGGCATTTGCCGAACCCAGAAGAAGGCGGTAGGTGCCGGGGACAAGGTAGGCCCCCATCGAGAAGGCCTCCGCCGGGTCCGTAAAATGCTCGTCCTCGTAGTTGTTGGCCAGGGCAAGGCTCTGGTTCCCGAAGGCCAAAGCCGCGTCGACCTTCTCGTCGCCATAGCCGAAGATATTGATTCCATAGTTCCCCGACTCGCGAATCGTCAGGTTCACCGTTTTCGGCCAGTACCTTGAAGGAACGGTCCGAAAAACGTCCGCCTCCGGCACGCCCAGATAAATGTAGAACTCCTGCGGCTCGTTGGTGGGGTTCGTCACCGAAAAGTACAGCAGGGTGCCGCCATTTGTATACAAATGCCTCTCGTTCCCGCCCAGGTTGTCGATGTTCTCCTGGTAGCTGCCGTTGAGGGCCTTTACATACATGGAGACCTCATTATCCCCAATCGGGCGAAGCAGCAATCCCTGCGAAGGATTCTGCCGCAGATACTGGTAGAACCG
This sequence comes from uncultured Lachnospiraceae bacterium, assembly GCA_902803635.1. Lineage (GTDB taxonomy): Bacteria > Bacillota > Clostridia > Lachnospirales > Lachnospiraceae > Chordicoccus. The sequence continues at coordinate 7,314 of CADCQU010000272.1, forward strand.
CCAGGACTCCCCCGGGCTAAGCTTCTTCCGAAGCATGCCGTAGGATTTATCCACGTTCCCCACGGTCACCGGATAATCTCCCTTGGTCAGGCCCTCCTCCGCCGTAAAGCGGATATAGTAGGTCTTGTCGTAGGAAAGAGCCGCCACGACGCCGCTCCGGTCCTTCTCCGTGTAGGAAACGCCGACGGAGCGGCCATTTTCATCGACCACCTGGAGCGTCAGCTTCTCCGGCGTGTCCGTCGCCACCGAAAAATCCGTCAAATCCTCCGGCGCGTTCTGCCAGTCGCGCTCGCCCAGCGTGTAGAGCACGTCCATCCCGCCCGCTAGCGGAACGCTCTTTTCTTTAAAGAGGTAGCCCTCGCCGCCCTCCGAAATCAGCTCACTCGCCGATTTCGAGGCTGCCAAAGCATCCTTCGGAGCCAACACTGACATTCCAAGCATAATAAATAGGAAGAAACACAGGCAAATGCCCTTCCCCCGTAAAAGATGGATGGGAAAAGATCCTGCCGCACTCCGTTCCTTCCTTTCGCCTTCTCTGACAAATGGCATCTTTCAAGACCTCCAACTAACCTTGTCATTTCCTTGCAATCGCTGCAATATCCCTATTCTACCACTTTGCCCCCACCTTTTTCAACTTAAATACGCAGGAAGATGGAAAACATGCTATACTATGGTTACAGTTCAGGTGACCCTGCTGATAAAGGCTTGTCCGCATCGTGAAAGGCTTGTCATTCTGAGCGAAGCGAAGAATCCCGTA
>CADCQU010000273.1 GCA_902803635.1 uncultured Lachnospiraceae bacterium
CATGGACACAACACATTAGAAATTTATAGCAAATACATATGTTCTGTTTTTTGTTTTATTGCGAAAAGTTTTATTCTTTGGAGCTGCTCTATATGTTACCAAAAATTGGCCTTTCGGGCTGACTTTGCGGGGGACGGTCGGCGGAAAAGTCAGCCCAAATCCTTGAAATTGGACTTTTGGGCTGATTTTGCGTGAACTTACCAAATGAAGGATCAAAAGCCGGGGGCAGCTGAACTGTAACGGCGGAAAAATGGTTGCATTCCCCCCGGCTTTTCGCTATCATGGGAAGGACGCATTTTTAGCGAAAGCAATCTGAAACAAGGAGGCACATCTTGAAAAAAAGAATTCTCTGCGAATACCTTATCATCCTCCTCGGGAGCCTGATTTACGCGCTCGCCTTTGACTGGCTCTTCGTTCCGAACCACATCGTCATGGGCGGCTTCACCGGCCTTGCCCAGACCATCAACCACTTCTTTCCATTTCTCTCCATCGGCGTGATCGTTCTCGTCCTGAACGTCCCCCTCTTCATCATCGGCTTCAAGGTGCAGGGCGTGAAGCTCCTCCTCTCATCCGCATTTGCCATGCTCACGAGTTCCGTCGCCATCGACCTTTTGCCGCAGTTCATCACCTTCCACCCGATGGACGACCGTCTGATGGTCTGCATCCTCGGCGGCGCGGTTGTCGGCATCGGTGTAGCACTGCAGCTCTGGGTCGGGGCCACGACAGGAGGCACCGAGCTCGCCGCGACGCTCCTTCGATACAAATTTAAACACATCCAGATTGGAAAGATTGTCCTCTTTCTCGACCTCTGCGTCATTTGCCTCTACACCCTTGCCTTTGGCACCTACTACGAGGCCCTGTACGCGGCCATTTCCATGTACGTAAGCAGCGTGGCCATCGACACCTTCATCTACGGCCGCAAGACCTCAAAGGTCGCCGTCATCATTTGCGGCCGGGACAGTGAGCTCATGGACAGCCTCGTGCAAATGGACCTCGGCATCACGGAGGTCGAGGCCAGAGGCGGCTTCACCCGCGACGACAAGATGGTGCTCATCTGTGCCTTCAAGCCCAGCCGCATCGCCGTCCTCAAGAAGACAGTGATTCAGAAAGATCCCAACGCCTTCGTCATCCTCTGCGATGCCCAGGAGGTCTACGGAGAGGGCTTTGAAAAATGCGTGCTGAACAGCATATGATCACCTGTCCCCAAGCGGGGATTTTGCTTGACAAATGTTTCTTCCTACCTTATTGTTTTTCTAAAAAGGACGATTCCTGAAATCACAAGGAGTGCCCAATGAAGATTAAAAAAATCAACGCCCTTCTTTCTCTTTTGACCACCCTGGCCCTGCTCGTCCATATCGGTTACCAATCCTACGCCTACCTCACGATGTACTACAATCCACAGTTGAAAACTCTGACGGCCCTCCCGTTCATTGTACTAACCTGCGTCCATGCCATCCTCGGCATGTCGCTGGTCTTCCTTCTGGGGGACGGTACGCGCTTGAACCTCTATGCGAAGATAAATATCCGGACGATCCTCCAGAGGCTTTCGGCCGCGCTCATCTTCCCGCTCCTTATCCTGCATTTGAATACCTACAGCCTCCTGAAAAGCACCTCCACAGACGGCCAGTGGTTCCCCTTCGTTCTGCTGCTCATTTGCCAGACCCTCTTCTACGGGGTGGCCATCACCCACGCGGCGGTCTCCTTTTCCAGAGCGCTGATCACCCTGGGGTGGCTCACCACGAAGAGGCGGCAAAAAAAGGTGGATCTCGTGTCCTACATTCTTTGGGCAGTTGTCTTTGCCGTCGCCATCTATGCTGTTGTAAGCTGTGAAATCTCTATGTTCGTACATTAACAAGAAGTCTTTAGGAGGTGCGGCGGAATATGGACCATATTTTAGTCATCGGGAGCGGGATTGCCGGGATCACGGCGGCTGTCCGCCTTGCCGAGCACGGCATGCAAGTAACCCTGGTCTCCCCTTTTTCCTCCGAGCGGTCGCAGTCCGTCATGGCGGCCGGCGGCATCAACGCGGTACGCCCCGAGCACGAGGAGGGCGATTCCATCGAGGCGCACATTGAGGACACCCTCCGCGGCGGCTGCTATTTGGCGGGAAAGCAGGCGGTTGCCGGGCTTTGCAAGAGCGGCGAGGAAATCCTCCAATATCTGGAGAGTATCGGCACCGTCTTTTCCGTGGATGCAAATGGCCGGCCCCAGCGGCGGGCCTTCGGCGGGCAGTCCCACAAGCGCACCTACTTCTGCGGCTCCTCGACCGGCAAACAGATTGTCTCCGCCCTTGTAATGGAGGCCCGCCGGCACGAGGCAAATGGCCGCATTTGCCGAAAGCTCTGGTGCTATTTTCACTCCGCGCTCCTGCGGGATGGGCGTTGCCACGGCGTTCTCCTCTTCGACGTCCGCACAAGCTCGCTGGTCCCTGTTTACGCGGATGCCGTGGTCATCGCGACCGGCGGCCAGAATGCCCTCTTCGGAAAGACGACGGGTTCGACCCTGTGCGACGGCTACACAGCCGGGAAGCTCTTTTTGCAGGGTGCGGTTCTGAAGAACCTGGAGTTCATCCAGTACCACCCCACAACCCTGGAGACCTCGCAGAAGCGCATGCTGCTGTCCGAGGCGGCCCGCGGGGAGGGCGGCCGGCTCTTCTACCTCGAAAACGGCCGGCGCGTATATTTTCTGGAAGAAAAATTCGGCCCCAGGGGGAACCTCCTGACCCGCGACGTCATTTCCCGCGAGATAGAACGGACGGGAAGGCAGGTTTTCCTCGACGTTTCCTTCCTCGGCAAAAAAACCATTGACGAGCGCCTTTCGGAGGTTCGCGACCTGTGCCAACAATACCGCGGCATCGACATTTGCAAGGAACCCGTCCCCGTCGTGCCCTCCGTCCACTTCTTCATGGGCGGGCTCGCCGTGCATTTGTCGCATGAGACAAATCTCCGCAACCTTTTCGCGGTCGGGGAATGCGCTTCCATGTACCATGGGGCAAACCGGCTGGGCGGGAACTCGCTTCTTTCCGCGATGTACAGTGCAAATGTCGCCGCCGACGAGATTGCGGGCAGGTCTGGCGATGGCAAATGCCCGAGTTTCGAGCGGGAGACCGCGGAGGAGCAGCGGGAGCTTCTGCGGCAGCTTTCCTCGCAGAGTCCGTTTCCGGTGGTCTATGTCCGGGACCTTTTGGCTGAGACGATGCAGAAGAACCTTGGCATCGTACGGGAGGAAAAGAGTCTGGCAAAGGGCATTGCGGACGTGGATTACCTTCTCTCCGTCGCGGGACGGCTCCGCTTTGACCGGAGCGTGTCCCCCTATTCAAATTACAGCCTGCCCGGAATCCTGGCCATCGCCCGCGCGACGTTGACTCTGGCAAATGCCCGCAAGGAGAGCCGAGGCGCGCACTATCGAAGCGACTACCCCGAGAAAAACCCATCCCTCGCTGCTCCGTCGCTTATTGCGTATGAAGATGGGAAGTATACTGCATGGTTGGATGCGAAGTGGGAATACGAAAGTTGAAGGTCTGTCATTCTGAGGAGCGCGTCCTTCGGACATCCCTGAATCGAATCGCCTACGGCGATGAGGGATGATGAAACGCGACGAAGAATCCCGTCAACTTTGCGTGAAGCCTAAGGAACCGTTGAGAAATAAATCATACATATGGCTTGTCTAAATCCGTTTCTAACTGCGTTGTCGTCAGTCGGCGTAGCCCGCTAC
>CADCQU010000274.1 GCA_902803635.1 uncultured Lachnospiraceae bacterium
CATTCTGAGGAGCGCGTCCTTCGGACATCCCTGAATCGAATCGCCTACGGCGATGAGGGATGATGAAAAGCGACGAAGAATCCCGTCCACTTTGCGAAAAACCCTACGGGATTCTTCGCTTCGCTCAGAATGACAGGATAGCTTCTATCTCCCGTATGCTCCCCGCAGGAATGGAAACCCCATCGTCCATCAGAATCCTGCCCAATCGTGCCTCTTTGATCCGGCCGGTTGCCTTGACGTAGGCTCCTCCAGCTTTCTTTTTATCCGGGGCAAAGTACGTGACGGTGACCCTCTTTCCCAAGTCCACCGCCTCCTTGAGCTTCCTGTTCAGCTCTTCCACGGCCCCGTCTTCCAGCTCTACCTTCTCGTCCGTAAGCCGGGCCGTTTCCTCCACGACAGCCTCATACCCAGTCAGGGCGGCAAATGGCGCAAATTGGGCCGCCCGCTTTTGCAGCGGCATCTGCGGACGCTTCTTGGAAACAGGGTGCGGGAGATCCACGATATCCTCATAGGGCCATTTCTCCGTCCGGCTCTTCATTCCTTATGCCCTCCTGCCTGTTCCGAAGAATACGTTGCGTTGGAAATTCTCCCCAGTTTCCTCTTCATTCCTTATGCCCTCCCACTTGCCTGTTCCGCTCCCGTCCGGTGGCGCCTTCCAGGAAATTAACTCCCTTTAGAATTGCGTTCTTTCCGAATTTGTCCTTGATCTGCAGCATGGCCTCCTGCATTTGTCGCTCCTTCTCCAGTACCTTCTCCTCCTGCTCTCTCGCCGCGGGGTCGGTGAAGAAATCCATCTGCTCATAAACGGGCTCCGCATTTGCCTTATCCTCCGGAACGACATGGTTCACGTCCACGTAAATCCGCCGTACCAGGAGGGACTTGTTTACCGTCCTGTCATAAATCTCCAATGCCGCCCCCGTAATCAGCTTCCCGGAGGACGTAAATTTCCCGATGTTGTGCGTTCCATGGGCATGCTTCGGCGTCCTCCTCCCGTAACGGTCAATCGTAACCTCCCCGCGATATTTGATTCGGTTGCCGGAGGAAGACATTTGCCCTTCAAGGCTCTCATATCCAACCGTCAGCACCACCTGGTCCGTCACCATCCGCTTCCCCACAAGGTCAAGCGCGGCCGCATCAGCCATCTCCTGGACGATGACCCGGGCCTTGTCCCATGGGTATGGGCTCATCAGCACCTGCCCGGAGGAGAAGGAGCGGTCTTCCGGCACATAGGCCTTAATCAGCTCCATGGTGCACGGCTCCCAGCCCCATGCGTGGTCAATTAGAAGCTCCGAATTGATGCCGAACATGCCGTAGAGGACATCCTCGTTCTCGATGCTGCACCGAGCCACGTCGCCCATCGTATTCATCCCGGCGGCCTCCAGCTTCCTCGCATATCCACCTCCCACACGCCAGAAATCCGTCAGCGGCCTGTGATCCCAAAGCTCTCGGCGGTAGGACATTTCGTCCAGCTCGGCAATCCGCACGCCATCCTCATCCGGCGGAGCGTGCTTCGCCAGGATGTCCATAGCGATTTTGGCCAGGTACAGGTTGGTGCCGATTCCTGCCGTAGCGGTGATTCCGGTCTCCCGGAACACCTCCTTCATCATCCTTCTGGCCAGTTCATTTGCGGTAAGGCCGTAGGTCTTCAAGTAAGTGGTGGCGTCGATCATTACCTCGTCAATCGAATAGACATGGATATCCTCCGGCGCGATGTAACGGAGGTAGATCTGGTAAATGCGGGTGCTGTACTCCATATAGAGAGCCATCCGTGGGGTTGCGGCGATGTAGGTAACTTTGAGGGTTGAGTCGGCCTGCAGCTTCAGGCTGTCATTTGATTCGCCGGTGAAATCGCTGATGCCGGCCTGCAGGAGCCTTGCCTTCCGCGCCCGGTTGACCTGTTCAACCTTCTGGACAACCTCAAAAAGCCTCGCGCGCCCCGAGATGCCATAGGCTTTCAGCGAAGGCGAGACGGCGAGGCAAATGGTCTTCTCCGTCCGGCTAACGTCGGCCACGACAAGATTTGTCGTCAGGGGATCGAGGTTTCGTTCCCTGCATTCCGTGGATGCATAAAATGATTTTAAATCGATTGCCAAATACTGCCTCGTATTTTCTGAAGTCAAATCCTCACCTCCTTCCCGAGAGCACTTCCCAAACGCTCCGCAAACTGGCGTTCTTCCTAAGGAACTGTTCATCAATAACTCAGGAAATCTGCTTGTCTAAATTCCGCCCTGACTGCGTTGTCGTCAGTCGGCGATGCCCGCA
>CADCQU010000275.1 GCA_902803635.1 uncultured Lachnospiraceae bacterium
CCGGCTCCGGCGCATTTTTGAGCAAAAGAAGATTGGACACACGGGGACGCTGGATCCGGACGCGGAGGGCGTCCTTTTGGTGTGCCTTGGGCGGGCGACGCATCTTGTGGACCATCTCTCCACGGGGACGAAGGCCTACGAGGCCGTCCTGTTATTAGGAAGAAAGACGGACACGCAGGATACCACCGGCGAGATTCTGGAGGAACGGCCGGTAAATGTCCGTGAAGACGAGGTTCGGGACGCTGTCCTCTCCTTCGAGGGTCCGCAAATGCAGCTTCCGCCGATGTTTTCGGCCTTGAAGGTGGACGGGAAGAAGCTCGTGAACCTTGCCCGCCGGGGCATCGAGGTCGAGCGGACACCCCGCGAGGTTACTTTCTCGAATATCGAGATTCTGAAAATCGACCTTCCCCGCGTTACCTTCCGCGTGACCTGCACCCGGGGGGCCTACATCCGGACGCTCTGCGAGGACATCGGCGAAAAGCTAGGGTGTCTCGGCTGCATGGAGCATTTGACAAGGATTCGTGTGGGGGAGTTCTCTATCGAGGAGGCCCGCACGCTGGATGAGATTGCGGCCTTGCACGAGGCCGGCACGCCGGAGAAGGAATATATTCTGCCGATCGATTATTTCTATCGCGCCTATCCGGCGTATCTGGTGTCCGGTGAGACGGAGATAACGGCGAAGCATGGCGGGAGATTTCCGAAACGCGAGGCGAAGCCATTTGCCGGGGAACCGTATGCGGAGCTTCGGGAGAAAGAAAAGACGGGTGAAGCGGCGGTTGGGCCAGGCGGGAAAGATGACAAGATATTTAAGCCTGCTGGCGGACCGCTTGTGGTTCCTGAGGAGAAGAAAATCCGGCTCTATGGGGAGGAAGTTGGCTTTATCGGGACTTTCTATAAAGATAGAGGCCTGTACCGACAATTCCAGATGTATATGTAAGGCTAAGTATAGGAAATGATATGCGTATTATCACGGAACTTGAAAATATTCGTTGGGACGGGCCGACGGTGCTTACTCTCGGAAAATTTGATGGCCTCCACAGGGGACACCAGGCCCTCATTTGCCGTGTCCTTGAAAAAGCGAAGGAGCTTGGCACATCGCCCCTCGTCCTCTCCCTTGGCATTTCGCGGGAATCCCTCTTTTCGAAGGAGGAGAAACGGAAAATTCTTGCCAATTGGGGCGTTGCGGGGCATATCGAGTGTCCCTTCGTCCCGGCCATCATCACGATGGAGGCCACGGACTTCGTCCGCGAAATCCTTGTGGGGAGGCTGCATGTCCGTCACATCGTTGCCGGGCCGGACTTTCGCTTCGGCTACCAGCGGAGGGGCGACGTGGAGCTGCTTAAGAGGATGGGGAGGGAGTTGGGAGGCTCTTCAAAAGAAGTCGGAAGTGCAGGAGAGGACAGGAAAACGAATCCGGGTGTGAAAGTTTCCGAAGTGACCTGCACGGGGGATGAAACATATGGAGATTCCGCTTCCAAGGATGGCAACGAGCAGAGGATTTTGGTAACAAATGAATCGGAAAGAGAGGCTGATAATAGTTGCAAGCTTGACGGGATTGGAAATTACGGATTTACGGTAGACGTGATCCCGAAGCTCCGCGAGGATGGCGAGATTATCTCCAGCAGGCGTGTTCGAAGCCTGCTTGCCGAGGGGAGGATGCAGGAGGTGGAAAAGCTGCTCGGCTTCCCCTATTTTGTGTCCGGGGAGATCCTGCATGGCCGCCGCATCGGACGCACCATCGGCTTTCCGACCACGAACCTCATCACGCCGCCCGAGAAGCTTCTTCCTCCCAACGGCGTCTATTTCGTTCGCTCCGAGGTGAACGGGCAGGAGCACTTCGGGATTACAAATATCGGGACGAAACCGACCGTGGACGGGAGCTTCGTGGGCGTCGAGACGCACCTGTTTGAGCTTCACGAGGAAATCTACGGGGAGAGGCAGAAGGTCGAGCTCCTCCATTTCGCCCGCCCCGAGAAGAGATTTGCCGGCCTTGACGAGCTCCGTGACCAGATTTCCCGCGACATGGCCGCCGCCCGCGACTATTTCGCACACATCGAAGTATGATTTTTCGCAAAACTCGGATTCCACCTCTAAAAAACGGAGCAGGAATCCGAGTTTTTCTATTGGGAGCCTTGCGAGTGTATGAAATATTTACACAAAAACTACCAAAAATAATATAATATTTTTAAAGATTCCTGTGCAAATTCCTTCATTCATGGTATGATAGTATTCATAAGTTTGGCGGAATAATCGTGAGATGCCGCGTTTTTGGCTTGGCGAACTTCAAAAGCCTTCCCGAAAACGCCGCGTGGAAGCTGCCAACAGAAAATCATGCAAAGGAGGATTATTTCGGATATGAACAATGGAATTAGAAAGGCGGGAACTTGTCTTTTGGCGGCCTTGCTGCTTCTGACTATCATCCTGCCGACCTTTGGCGGGGCCATCATCGCCCATGCCGATGGCGGCGCGGTGGTTCGCGTCCACTACAACCGCCCGGACGGCAAATACGACGGCTGGAGTGTCTGGATGTGGCCGAAGGGCGGCGATGGGGCGGACTATCCCTTTGAGGAGGTCGACGGCGAGATGGTCGCCACGATGGAGGCTCCGGCCGGGACCACCGAGATCGGTTATATCGTCCGCACGAAGGACTGGGGGAAGGACGTTGACAAGGACCAGTTCGTGGACATCGCCGAGGTCATTTCCGGCTCGGTGGACCTTTACATCGAGTCCGGTGTCGAGGGCTGCACCAAGAAATACGGCGAGGATGCCGTTCTTGGGACAAAGCTGAAGACCGCCGTCTACCGGGGCGACGCGAAGGTCGAGGCCACCTTCACCGGTGAGCTCTCCGACGACCAGGCGAAGACTCTATTTGTCGAGGACAAGGAGGGCGAGATCGCCGTCACCGACATCGCGCCGGCGGACGAGGAATTTGTCTACCTGCTCACGCTGGAAAAAGAGCTTCAGGAGATGAAGGAGTACTCCATTTTCTTTGAGGATACAAAGTATAAACTGATCATGCCGATCATCTATTCGACCGAGGATTTTGAGAAAAAGTACACCTACGAGGGCGACGACCTCGGGCTGACCGTGGGCGATGAGCTGACCTTCAAGCTCTGGGCTCCGATGGCTGAGAAGGTCATGGTCAACTTTTACGAAAGCGGGAGCGACTGGAAGAAGGACCGCATTGAGAGCCGCGAGATGACCGCGGAGGAGAAGGGTGTCTTTACGCTCACGGCGGAAAAAGACCTGCTCGGAAAATATTACACCTACACGGTGACCCGCGACGGCAAGGGTACTGAGGTGGTCGACCCGTACGCCCGCACGACCGGCTTCAACGGGATGCGTGCGATGATCCTCGACCTCTCCACCACGAACCCGGAGGGCTGGGAGGACGACAAAAACCCGCATGCCGACGAAAACATCACGGACGCGGTCATTTACGAAGTCCATGTGCGTGACCTCTCGGCGGATGAGAATTCCGGCATCGAAAACAAGGGCAAGTTCCTTGGCTTCACCGAGACCGGCACGAAGACCCCCGAGGGAAATGCCACGGGCCTCGACCACATCAAGGAGCTTGGCGCGACCCACGTGCATGTCCTGCCGATGTACGATTACGGGTCGATTGACGAGACCATTTCGTACGCCTACGCTTACAACTGGGGCTACGATCCCGTGAACTACAACGTCCCCGAAGGCTCTTACGCGACGGATGCGGCAAATGGCGAGGTCCGCGTGAAGGAGCTGAAGGAGATGGTGAAGACGCTCCACGAAAATGGCATTTCCGTGGTCATGGATGTTGTATACAACCACGTCTACAATGCCTCCGAATTCTGCATCAACAAGATCCTGCCGGGCTATTTCTCCCGCATCAGTGATACCGGCACGTACTCCAACGGCTCTGGCTGCGGGAACGACACGGCCTCCGAGCGCTCGATGGTCCGCAAATACATCGTGGATTCCGTCGTCTACTGGGCGAACGAGTACCATCTGGACGGTTTCCGCTTCGACCTCGTCGGCCTCCTTGACACCGAGACTGTCAACGAGATCGTGGAGGAGGTACACAAGACCCGCCCGGATGTCATTTTCTACGGCGAGGGCTGGTCGATGGCGACCGACGTGACCAAGGACGGCGTGAAGCTGGCCACCCAGCAGAACTCCAAGCGGACGCCGTCATTTGCCTACTTCAACGACAACCTCCGCGACGGCGTAAAGGGCAATGTTTTTGATTCGGCGGCCACCGGTTATGTCTCCGGCCTCAAAAATGCCGCGCTCGGCATCAAGAATTCCTGGCAGGCGCAGGAGATTTGGAGCGAGAACCCCTCGCAGATCATCCAGTACGTCTCCTGCCACGACAATCTGACGCTTTTCGACAAGCTGGCCATTTCCCGCGAGGACGCCTCCGAGGACGACCGCATCCGCATGAACAACCTCGCGGCCGCCATTTATCTGACGGCCCAGGGCGTGCCCTTCCTGATGTCCGGCGAGGAAATGCTCCGCTCCAAGGTAAAGGAGGACGGCACATTTGACGAGAACAGCTACGCCTCCCCGGATTCTGTGAACGCGCTCAAATGGTCCGCGCTCGCCGACCCGAAGGTTGCGAAGACCTTTGAATATTACAAGGGCCTCATTGCCTTCCGGAAGGCGCATCCGTCGCTCCGTCTCACGACCCCCGAGGAGGTTTCGGCAAATGTCTCCGCCATCGGTGATCTACCGGAAAATGTCCTGGCCTTCAACGTGGCACAGGCAACCGGTGACTTGGCGGAGGAAATTTTCGTGGTGTTCAACCCGAATCCCGAGGAGGCCAAGGTCAAGCTTCCAGACGGAAAATGGAACGTCTACGTGGATGCCGACAAGGCTGGTACGGAGGCTCTCTACACGGCCGAGGGCAGCGAGCTTGCGGTCGCCCCGATTTCCGCGATGGTCCTCGTGAAGGAGGACAAGCCCGTCGTGAAGACGGAGAGCAAGACGGAAAGCAAGGCTGAGAGCACCGTATCCTCGACCGCTGCGACAGAGTCCAAAACGGAGAGCGCCGTGTCCACGCCGGAAAAATCCTCCGGCAGCGGCACCAAGGTTGCCGTCTTCGCCGGTGTCATCGCCGCCGCCCTGCTCGGTATTTTCATCATGCTCCGCGCAAACAAAAAGAATAAATAAGGGAGGGGAAGGGAATTATGGCTAACTATTATTCTTCTGCAGAATTTGAAAGAAAATACACGTATGAGGGGGACGATCTGGGGCTGACCGTGGGCGATGAGGAGCTTCAATTCAAGCTCTGGGCCCCGGAGGCCGGGACTGCGTTCGTCAATATTTACGCGAGCGGGGATCCCGAGGCCGAGGACTTCCTGGAGAGATACGAGATGGCCCCGGAGGAAAAGGGCGTCTTCTCCCTCAAAGCGGGCAGGGATCTGCTCGGCAAATACTACACCTACACGGTCGTCCGGAACGGGAAGGGCGTTGAGGCCGTGGATCCCTATGCGCGCACGACCGGCGTCAACGGCTTCCGCGCGATGATTCTGGACCTTGCCACGACAAATCCGGCCGGCTGGGAGGAGGACAGGAATCCGCATGCAAATGAAAAAATCACGGACGCGATCATTTACGAACTGCATGTTCGCGACCTCTCCATGGATGAAAGCTCCGGCATCCAGCATAAGGGGAAGTACCTCGGCCTTACCGAGACCGGGACGAAAACGCCGGAGGGGAAGGCGACCGGCCTCGACCATATCCGGGAGCTGGGCGTAACGCACATCCATTTGCTGCCGATCTACGATTACGGCTCGCTCGACGAACGTGACGACAAGACATTTGCCTGGGGCTATGACCCGGCCAACTACAACGTGCCCGAGGGTTCCTACGCCACCGACCCCTACCACGGCGAGGTCCGCGTGAAGGAGCTGAAGACGATGATCAAAACCCTCCACGACAATAGCATTGCTGTGATCATGGACGTTGTATACAACCATGTCTACGACGAGAATGAATTCTGTGTCAACAAACTTGTGCCGGGATATTTTTCGCGGATTAACGATTACGGCAAATACTCGAACGGGAGCGTTTGCGGGAACGATACGGCTTCCGAGCGGTCGATGGTCCGCAAGTACATCGTCGATTCCGTCCTCTACTGGGCGAAGGAGTACCACATGGACGGCTTCCGCTTCGACCTGGTTGGACTTCTGGATATCGAGACGATTAACGAGATTATCCGGAAAGTTCATGAAATCCGCCCGGACATCTTTTTCTACGGCGAGGGCTGGCAGATGGGGACGGAGGTTACGAAAAATGGCGTGGAGCTTGTGACCCAGGGCAATGCGGCCAAGACCCCGGAGTTTGCCTTTTTCAACGACAGAATGCGCGACGGGGTGAAGGGCCACGTCTTTGACGAGATGGCGACCGGCTATGTCTCCGGCGCAAACCACGCGACGTTCCGCGTCGGGAATTCCTGGACCGCCAAGGAGGAGTGGTGCTCGAATCCGTCGCAGATCGTGCAGTATGTGTCCTGCCACGACAACTACACGCTCTATGACAAGCTGACGATTTCCACCCCCTGGGCTTCCGCCGACGACCGCGTCCGCATGAACAATCTGGCGGCGGCCATTTACCTCACCGCGCAGGGCGTGCCCCTTATGCAGGCTGGCGAGGAGATGCTGCGCTCCAAGAGGCGGCCGGACGGCTCCTTCGAGCACAACAGTTATGCGTCGCCGGATGCGGTGAACAGCCTGAAATGGTATACTCTCGCGGACACGATCGTGGCGAAGACATTTGCCTATTACAAGGGCCTCATCGCTTTCCGCAAGGCGCACCCCTCGCTCCACATGGAAACTGCCAAGGATGTTTCGACAAATGTATCCCCGCGCATCGGCCTGGGTGCCAATGTGCTCGCATTCTATATCAATCCGACAAATGGCGAGACGGCGGAGGAGATTTTCGTGGCTTTTAACCCGAATGCGGAGGCGGCCGTCATCGATCTCAAGAAGGGGAATTGGAACGTCTACGTCGATGCCGAGCGGGCCGGAACAACCCCCCTCTACCATGCCGAGGGAGGAAAAGTCACCGTCGCCCCGATTTCCGCGGTCGTCCTCGTGAGGGAGGACAAGGCGGTGGGAGAGGACAAGAAAGAAGCTCCCGCCACTTCGAATGATGCGCAGGCATCCACCGAGGCTACCGCTTCCGCTTCGAACGATGTGCATGTATCTGCCGAGGCTGTTACCGAGAGCGATGTCGCGGAATGCACCAAGGCCGTCGCCGAGAACGATGCTCCGGAATGCACCGAGACTCCCGCCGGAGCAGCCGTCGCTGAGAGCGATGCTCTGGAATGCACCGAGACTCTCGCTGAAGCAGCCGTCGCTGAGAGTGATGATCCGGAATGCACCGAGACTCCCGCCGAAGCAGCCGTCGCTGAGAGCGATGCTCCGGAATGCACCGAGACTCTCGCTGAAGCATCCGTCGCTGAGAGTGATGCTCCGGAATGCACCGAGACTCCCGCCGGAGCAGCCGTCGCTGAGAGCGATGCTCCGACATGCACCAAGGCTACAGTTCCCGAGAACGATGTCCCGGAATGCACCGAGGCACCCGCTGCTGAGAGTGATGCTCCGGAATGCACCGAAGCTGCCGCCGTTGCGGGTGATGCGCAGATGGCTGCTGCGGGCGAGGCTCCTGTTCATCCCGAGGCTGCCGCTTTCAAGAGTGATGTCTTAGTATTCACCAGGAAAGCCGCCAGCGAGAGCGATGTCCTGGTATTCAGCAAGACAGCCGCCGCCGAGACTGAGGCTTCGGCTTCAACCGAGACTTCCCCTTCCGAGGAAGATACATTTGGCGAAGACGAAGCATTTTCCAAGGCCAACGGCTCCGAGCCCGCCGACGAAACAGCTTCCGAAGCCAACACCTCCGATTCCGCCGACGAAATGTCTTCCGAGTCGGACAACTCCGTCGCCGAAACAGCTTCTAAGTCGGACGACTCCGACGCAGCCTCTGCGGGAGATGCCTCAGAGGACGATATCGCTTCTGCCGTACGAAGCTTACGCACCAATAAGAAAGCCGTCATCGGCCTCCTTGCCTTGGCCGTTATCGGTGTGTTTATTCTTGGCAGGAAGAAGTGACAAATCCTCGATACAATTGCTGTTGTTACAGTGCAGGCGACTCTGAACTGTAACGGACGTTGCGCCATCGCTCTTGGGCGATGGCGCAATTATGTGAGTAAAATAATCCACACCTTAGGATCCAGCAGTGCCTAAGGGCTTGGTTCGCTGTGCGACTTTCTGAGAATTTAGATAGTGACACCGCTATAAGGAGACGAAGTATGGCGTTGCGAAGAACGCCACGGGCATCGCCGACTGACGACAACGCAGTCAGGGCGGAATTTAGACAAGCAGATTTCCTGAGTTATTGATGAACAGTTCCTAAGTCGGGCATCTGAAAAGTACTTTCAGGGAGGAGGATGTTTTATGTACGGGGAGGTAAAAAATCCCTTCGGTTTAAGAGATGGGAAACATATCACAGTAAATGATTTGCGTGAGGACGAACGAGGCCTTGCTTGCAATTGTGTCTGCCCGTTATGTAAAGATCCATTTGAGGCGCGTCTTGGAGCTGTCCGCATTCACCATTTTGCACACAGCGGAGAAGGCTGTGATGAAGTTGCTTCTTATCTCATGGGTTTGTATGGCTTTTTCAGGGACTATGCATCTTCAGCAATTTTCAGAATCCCGAAACTGTTGGTTTATTATCAGGTCGATAAGAGGTCTAATGTTCCTGTAACGCGATCTAATTATACTGGGCAGATAACCTATTATCCCAAAAGAGGATTAAGCCAAAAGAGAATCCTATTATCCAAAGAAGTAAAATTGTCTTTTGATTCGGCAGAGATTATGATCGGAAAATCTAAACGACCGGAAGCCGTGATTGCTACTTATCACGGGAGACGAATCGCATTTGTCATATCGCCACCGAATACGGTTTGCAAGGATTTTGCGGCAAAGCCATATAAAGATATCGCAACACTGGAGATCGTGTTGTCTGACAAAGCAGACTTGATAAGTCGGGCGAATACGGAACAAATGTATGCAATATTCTCCGATGTCAACAATTATAGGTGGCTGAGTAGTCCGTTGGTATTCTCTGCATTTGCAAAAATCAATTCGGAGCGGGAAGAAGCTTATCAGGACTACCAAAAGGAGCTAAAACAGATTCGTATTCAACAAGAGGAAGAGAACAAAAAACAGGAAGAATTACGTCAGAAAGAACAGGAATTGCGCAGGCAGCGATTTGAGGAACGTCAAAAAGAGGCGAAAGAAGAAAAGCTAAGGCGCCAGCAAGAGGAAACGCAGAGAGAAGCAAAGGATAGGGAGCTGGTTGAGTCTCAAATCAAGATTCACGGCCAGTTGGTCATTGATTCCCGAAAACGTCGCTGGATTCAGTGCGAGAGCTGTGGAAAGATTGCCACGGACAGTGAGTTCTGGACGTATCAATGGAATCGCGGTCAGTGTAAAGAGTGTGGAGAAAAAAGAATCCTCTTAGCTAAAGCGGAATCTGAGCAACCGAGACGGGCTGAAAAGAAAAATTGATGGTTACAAGTCATACCCGTGCCAAATACCATACTGTTTGGCTCGTAGTTGCTCTTCAGGTGCCCAATTGAAAAAGGCTGTATTGCTTCTTGAAGGGCCTGTCATCCTGAGCGAAGCGAAGGATCCCGTAAGTTTTTCGCAAAGTTGACAGGATTCTTCGTCGCTTCGCTCCTCAGAATGACAGAACCGAGAGGGCACCTGAACTGTAAGTGCGCCCAGTAACGATTGATGGCATACCTATAAATGCAACTAATAGTTGTATTGACTCTTCGCATAGTCCGTGCTACACTGCGGATAGAATAGCAAGGATTATTATTTTATTCTCATCTGTACGGTTGAACGCAGAAACAGGGTCGCCTTCCCTTCCCAAAGAAAAGGCTTGTCCTTCGGAGCGAAGCGAAGAAGCTATAGAAAATTGGATACCTTTTCTATAGATTTTCCATCGCTTTGCTCCTTGCAATGACAAAATGTTTCAGGATTGGTGGACCGTACGGGTGGAATCTTTTTGGAAAGGAGGTCACCCCATGAAGACTTTGTTTACCCTCAATTATAGCTCGCCGGAAGCAACCCTGTATGCCCAAAAACAGGGCTTCTTTGCGTACGGGAAAAGAAACGGCTCACGGTCGAGGAAAAGGGGTGGCACCTTCATTTGACAAATGCGTAACCCTTAGGCTTTCAAGGACCTGTCGTGGAGATTCCCACGGCAGGTCCTTTTCTATTCAAAGAGCCGCGCAGGGAAGCATCCAGTCAGCCACATTCCCAAAAATTAGGATTTGTGGCTGATTTTCGCTGGCATAAGGAAAAATGACAGAATCGAGGAGATTAGATAGATAATTTAAATTTATATATTAAATGTTTATATGAATTTGACATCATGATAGCCCGGAGAAAATACCGTAGAAAAATTTTGGAAGGAGGAAAGAAAATGCCAACCATAGATATGCCCGCAACGGGAAGAAAAATACACGACATGCGCATCGCCGCCGGCATGACGATCCGGCACGTACAGGATGCCTGCGGGGTATCCGCGGCGGCCGTTACGAAATGGCAGAAAGGCTTAACGCTCCCGACGGTCGATAACCTTGTCATCTTGGCCGCTCTCTGGAACGTGCAGATTGATGACCTTATTGCGATAAAACGAGTATGACGTTAAATAGTGTTAAAAATATTAAAAACAAGGTGGAATAATAGATAAATATATGGTATAATAACCTCATTAGGAGGTTGATGCCATGCGTTCCAAAGA
>CADCQU010000276.1 GCA_902803635.1 uncultured Lachnospiraceae bacterium
CGATTCCACCGGCGAGCTTGTCATCTACCAGTGCCCGCACTGCGGCGCGGAGGTCATCACCGCGAAGTCCACCGCCGCCACCACCTGTGTTTACTGCAACCGCGCGATTACCCTGGAGGGGAACCTTACGGGCGACTTCGCGCCACAGTACGTCCTGCCCTTCGAGAAGGAACGGAAGGATGTCGAGGAGGCTTACACGGCCCTCTGCCATAAGTCCGTCCTCACCCCCTCGCTTTTCCGCCAGGAATCCACGATCGAAAAGATCAAGGGTATGTATATCCCCTTCTGGCTCTACAGCCTTGAGGGCGACGTCCAGATGCTGGTCCATGGCGAGAACAGCACCGTCCACCGCCACGGAAATGAAGAGATTACGGAGATTTCCAGCTTCGAGGTCCAGGAGAGCGGCCATGCCATTTTCCCGAACATCCCGGCCGACGGCTTAAAGGACATGGACGACGCCCTTATGGACTCCATCGAGCCCTTCGATTTCGAGAAGCTCCAGAAGTTCAATCCGGCATATCTGGCCGGCTTCTACACCCAGCGCTGGACCTCGGGGGCGGCGGAAAATGAAAACCGCGCCCTGACCCGTGCGGAAAATGCGATGACGAGCCGGGCCTTCGAGGAGGCGGGCGCATTTAACCATGCCAAAAATATCGCCGGCAAGGAGGTGACCTTCAGCAAGAAGAAGGTTTCCTACGTGATGCTCCCGGTCTGGATGATGTATACCGAGTACAAGGGCAAGAAGTACCTCTTCGGGATGAACGGCCAGACTGGTAAGATCATCGGCAAAATCCCGAAGGATCCGGGACGCATCGGGAAGATTACGGCCGGCGTCTTCATCGGCTCGCAGCTGGTGATGATGCTCCTTCGCGTACTGGGGGTGATGTAAATGAAGAAAATGAGACATTTGGCAGGCATGCTTGCCGCCTTGCTCCTCGCCCTTTGCTGCCTCGGGGGAGTGATCCTCCCGGCGACGGCATTTGCCGACAACACCATAACGTTCGAACTCTCGGATGGGCAGAAGGCTGTCGTCCCCGTCGTGGACGACCGGAGCCAGCGTGTCTACGATTACGCGGGGCTTTTTAGCAGCTCGGAGAAGGCGGAGCTTGCGACAACGATTGCAAAAATCGAAGATAAGAAGAAATGTGAAGTCATGATTCTTTCGACAAATGACGTCCCGATTAACACGAGCGGGAGCGGGAAGAGCTACAGCCGCCTCTATGCCGAGGAATTCATGAAGCAGAACGCCGAGAACAACGACGCCTTCATCCTGGAGATCGACATGGCGAACCGGAAGGTCGTCGCTGTCGGCCACGGCAAATATGGCGGAACGAAGTACAACGATACGATGCAGAAGATCACGGACTCCCTCACGAACGACCTGAAGGAAGGGAAGTACGCGGATGCGGCCAGAAATTTTCTGAAACAGGTCGATGGGATTGACAACATCCTGAAACGCCTGATTCCGACGGTTCCCTCGCTCATCATCTCGGCCATCCTCGCGGGCATCGTTCTTCTGATTCTTGTCATCATCCATAACTCCAGCCGGGCGAAGGTCGAGAAGCAGGTTCGGAAGGAGGAGTTCGAGTACGAGCAGACCGGCCACGACCAGATTTACATGGGAACCCGCACGCAGGTCCGCCGGATCGAACGCAGCTCCGGCGGCGGCTCCGACAACTCCGGTGGCGGCTTCTCCGGTGGCGGCGGAGACTTCTCCGGGGGCGAATCGAGCTTCTAACGGATTCATCCTCTTGCCTCCCCCCAAGGGGGAGGTGGCACCGCCGAAGGCGGTGACGGAGAGGGGCCGCAGCATGAAAGAATTACCCTATGTGCATAACATGGCAAACCATGTTACTTATCAGTACCGCCTAACGCGGTAAAAAACAAGCAGTGCCGCCTAATGCGGTAACGAACCAAAGTGCCGCCCAAGGCGGCAACGAAAGGAGAATACTATGGGACTTATCAAACTTGTAGCAGATGCCATCGGTGCCGCGGGCGGCGCTCTGGACACGACCATCAGCGGCTCCTGGATTGACTACTTCGAGAGCGGCGACATGTCGGGCGGCATCATCATGAAGCGCGGCAACAAGATCGTCGGCCCGAAGTCGAGGAACAAGGGCGGCGACGACAACATCATCACCTCCGGCTCGGGCATCGATGTGCAGGAGAACCAGTGCATGATCCTCGTCCAGAACGGCGCGATCGTCGACTTCTGCGCGGAGCCGGGCCGTTACACCTTCGACTCCTCGCTGGCTCCGTCGCTCCTTTCCGGCAACAACAAGGGCCTCAAGGCAATGGCGAAGCAGTTCGGCGCCAGCTGGCTTGCCGGCGGTCAGCGCACCAGCACCCAGAGGGTCTTCTACATCAACCTCGGCGAGATCCAGGGCTTCAAATGGGGCTCCGGCAACATCACCTTCGAGCACTGGGAGAGGGACCTTATGACGGATCGTCCCATCTGGAAGACCTCCGCCACCCTCATGGGCAACGGTATGTATTCCATCCAGGTCTCCGACCCGGCCAAGTTCTTCTCGGTCCTCGGCGCCTCCAAGGCCGGCGGCGACACCAACGGCCTCATCACGAAGGATGACATCGAGCCGCAGATCAAGACGGAAGCCATCGCGGCCATCCGCCAGGGCGTGGGTATGCTCTCGCAGATGCGCATTTCCTACACCGACATCGCCTCCCATGAGTTCGAGCTGACACAGAACGTGGACAAGCTCCTCAGCGCCGACTGGGATGCCGCCCGCGGCATTTCCATCTTCAAGATCGCCATCGGCATGATGGATGCGGACGAAGCCAGCAAGGAGCGCATCACGAAGTTCCAGGATGCCCGCGGCTACACCGATCCGTCGATGCTCGGCGCGTACATGGGCATGGGCCAGACTGACGCGATGAACAAGGCCGCCTCCAACACCGCAGGCGCGGCGACAGGCTTCAACGGCATCCTGATGACCCAGATGGCCGGCAACATGAACGGCAGCAATGTGGCCAACCTCATGCAGCAGGGCCAGCAGTACCAGCAGCAACAGCAGCAGTATCAGCAGCAATTCCAGCAGCAGTACCAGCAGCCGCAGCAGGCGGCCGGCTGGACCTGCTCCTGCGGCCAGACGGGCAACACCGGCAAGTTCTGCATGAACTGCGGCAATCCGAAGCCCCAGGCAACGGCCATGAACAACTGCCCGCACTGCGGCAAACCGTTCGAGAACCCGCAGAACCCCCCGAAGTTCTGCCCGAACTGCGGCAATAAGGTGCAGTAATATATCATTTTCATCAACAAATGCAGGCCTCCCGCAGCGGGAGGCCTGTATTTGCGTGAGAGATTTTTCAATTTCCTCTTGCATTCTTGACGGAAATCTACTAAACTGTATGCGTTTAAAGGGTTTGCATTTTTTCAGGAGGTTACCCTATGCAGAATCTTAAAAAGCGCAATGTTATTGTCGGACAGTCCGGTGGACCTACTTCCGCCATCAACTCCTCGCTTGCCGGCGTGTTCCGCACGGCCAAGGAGCGCGGTTACGCGAAGGTCTACGGCATGATCCACGGTGTGCAGGGTCTTATGGCCGGAAAGTACATCGACCTTTCCGAGCACATCCAGAACGGCCTCGACGAGGAGCTTTTAAAGCGCACGCCGGCCGCCTACCTCGGCTCCTGCCGCTACAAGCTTCCGAAGATCCATGAGAACATGGAAACCTTCAAGAAAATCTTCCAGATTCTGGACGATCTTGAAATCGACTGCTTCATCTATATCGGCGGAAACGACTCCATGGATACCATCCAGAAGCTTTCGGACTACGCCATCCTCACGGGTTCCGAGATCCGTTTCGTCGGCTGCCCGAAGACCATCGATAACGACCTTGCCCTGACCGACCATACGCCGGGCTACGGCTCCGCCGCGAAGTATATCGGCACCTCCGTCAAGGAAGTCATCCGTGACGGCATCAGCATGGAAATGCCCCACGGCATGGTCAGCATCGTCGAGATCATGGGCCGCAACGCGGGCTGGCTCACCGGTGCGGCCGCCCTTGCGAAGGGCGAGGACTGCCCCGGCCCGGATGCCATCTATCTTCCGGAGCTTCCCTTTGACGTTGACAAGTTCGTCGCGAAGTGCGAGGACCTTCTCAAGGTCAAGAACTCCGTTGTGGTCGCCGTTTCTGAGGGCATCAAGACCGCCGATGGCAAGTATGTCAGCGAGCTTGGCGGCGGCGCGGATTACGTGGATGCTTTCGGCCACAAGCAGCTGACCGGCACGGCCCGTTACCTTGCGGACCTTCTTTCCAGCAAGCTTGGCTGCAAGACCCGCGCCATTGAGCTTTCCACCCTGCAGAGGGCCGCGTCCCACTGCGCCTCCCGTGTCGATATCCTCGAAGCCTACGAGGTCGGCGGTGCTGCCATGAAGGCGGCCGACGAGGGCGATACCGGCAAGATGGTGGTCTTTGTCCGTACCTCCGACGATCCGTACCAGGCAAATACCGAGGTCAAGGATGTCCACAAGATTGCAAATGACGAGCGCCTTGTTCCGAGGGAATGGGTGAATGAGGAAGGCGACGACGTGACGCCGCGCTTCATCACCTATGTGCGTCCGCTCATCCAGGGCGACGTTGCCCCGATCATGGTCGACGGTATTCCGCGTCACCTTGCAAAGCCTGGCTTCATCAATATGCTGTAAAAAATGATAGAAGAGTAGAAAACCCCCGGCATGGCCGCCTGCAGGCGGCCATGCCGGGGGTTTTCTTGCCCCTCTCCGTCACGGCTTCGCCGTGCTACCTCCCCCTGAGGGGGAGGCAAGGGATTTTTCTCACCCCTTCCTCCGCTTCCGCACCCATTTGACTCCCTGTCCGAGCCAAGTCTTAAGGCCTGCCCGGAATTTCCTGTCCAAAACCGCCAACAGGGCCATGGCGGCGACGGAAATCCCCACGGAGAGGAGGCCATTTGCCAGAATTCCCAGAAGGTCGTTGTCGAAGGAATGGCCGAGGAAGGTCATGAGGCAAAGGCAGAGGCCAAAGAGCAGGGTGTATCCGTAGTTCCGGACGTAGTAGCCCCGCGGGGACTTTTGGAAGACGTGGCGGAAGACCACGAAGGGCTCCACGATGTCGCAGATGAAGAGCGTCGTCAGGATGGTGGCCGCGATGACGCCGACCACGCGGAGGTCCTCCGGAAATATCTGTACGAAGAGGAGCGAGAGGACGAGGTTCGCGATTCCCTCCGCAACGGGCTTCCAGCGGTCATGGTAGAAGGTTCCGGAGGCGTCGCGGAAGAGGAGGGCGGTCTTGCGCATGTACATCGTGAACTGGTTCAGCGTGATGACGAAGACGATGGTGCGGGATATTTGCTGCCCGCCGCCGAAGCAGAGCGAGATCACGCTGTCCGCCACGGCGTAGTAGCCAAGGAAGAACACCAGCCCCAGGATGAAGTTCAGCGTGTAGAAGCGGTCGAAATAGTGCTCCGTCCGCTCGGGGTTCCCCTCCGCGCAGAGGTGTCCCATGATGGACGTGAGCGGCGAGAAAAAGAGGGCGATGATGGACGCCACGATCCCCGCAAGAAGCGAGTAGTTGCTGTACAGACCCAGGACCACCACGCCGATGAAGCCGGAAATGATCAGGCTGTCGATGGTGCTGACAAGGATCGTTCCGATCTTGTGCATGCACATCGCCCGGATATTTTTCTTGATCTCGCCCAGAATCCGGGGGGCCAGCGTCTCTCGCATTTGCAAAATGTCCCCGAAACGTTTCCGGACGACATACTCCGTCAGCGCCCAGATGACCAGCGTCTCGAGGATTTGGCAAATGAGAAAGACGGTGTAGGAGTGAAAGACGAGGATGGCCGGGATTTGCAGGGCATACCGAAGGAGCTGCCCGATTGTCAAAATGCCCGTGGTGATGTAATTGTCCTTGTGCGCCTCAATGAGCGACGTTTTGGCGCTGTAAAGGTAGGAAATGCAGACGGAGACGAGCGTGAGGAAGAAGGTCAGGTACACGTTGTCGTGGATCGTCCCGTAGTCACTGATGAGGAGGGGCAAAAAGGGCATCACGACAAGCCCGCCGACGAAAATGATCGCCCCGATGACGCGGTAGACCTTCCGGAAGAGGCCAAAGAGAGCCGCGACGGTGCGGCGGTCGCCGTCCACGATGGGCTTGTACATGGAGAACGCGATGGCGCCGCCGATGCCAAGCTCCGCCACCGCCAGCATGCCCAGGATGCTCGCGTAGAGCGAATTGAGGCCATTTACGTCATTTCCGATTTGCTGGATCAACAGCCGCCGCACGTAGAGGGCCGCCACCAGAAGGAGAATCTTCGAGAAGACCGACACGCCGACGTTGAGAACGCTTCTTTTTTTATCCACATTTGCCTCCGGGGATGTTAGAGCTTACTTATGCCGCAGCCTCCACACAAGGTCGCGAACGGGGTGGTAAAGGGTATAGGCGGCCCGCAAAAGCCAGGGGCAGAAACGGATCATGGCGTAGGCCGCGCGGATTTTGAATTTGAAGCTGCGAAGGTCGAG
>CADCQU010000277.1 GCA_902803635.1 uncultured Lachnospiraceae bacterium
GATGAGAACGGCACAGAGCTTGCAAAGGACGAAAATGTTCCCTACGGAAGCAGGCCGGAATACAAAGGCATTACCCCGTCCAGGACAGGCTGCACCTTTATGGGCTGGAGCGACGGCGAGAGCGCTTACGCGCCCGATGAGCTGCCCGAGGTGACCGGAGACGTCACCTATACGGCAGTGTTTGGATCCGGCGATGGCTTAGGATCCACACTTGTCGGACATTCCATCAGCCTCGATGGCGATATTGCGGTCAACTTCTATATGGAGCTTTCCGATTTTGTCATCGCGCATGAGGAGACCGCCTATATGCGCTTCGCGGTTCCGGTTGAAAATGGTACGACCGAGCAAAAGGTGTATGTCAGGAACGCGGAGAAAAAGGAAACCGGTGACAAGACCTATTATGTGTTCAAGTGCAGGGTTGCCGCAAAGGAAATGTCGTCTGACATCAAGGCGCGGCTCATCGACGGCAGCAGGGAGGGCACAGAGTACACCTATTCCGTCAAGGAGTATGCTCAGTATCTGATCGAACATGCAAATGACAGTGCGGAATACCTGCGAGCGGTTCCGCTTGTCAAGAAAATGCTCAACTACGGCGCTTATGCCCAAATCTATTTTGATAAAAATACCACCAACCTTGCCAACGCGATTCTTTCCGATGAAGAAAAGGCGCTCGGCGATGTGACGATCACAGGGCCGCAGACAGCGATTGCTTTGCCTGCGGGCGTGAGCTTTGTGGGCGCGACGCTCTCGCTGAAATCGGAAACGTCGGTTTCGCTCTATTTCACAAGCGAAACGGCCCTCACCTTCTCAGCGGGAGGCAAGACGGTCGAGACCGTTTCAAGCGGAAGCTATCAGATTGCGCGCATCCGCGGCATCGCCGCCAGGGAGCTGCATGACAGCTTCACGCTGAACGTCACGGCGGGAGAAGCACAGGGCAGCGTTGTCTACAGCCCGATGACCTACTGTTGCACTGCGCTGACTTCAAGCGACGAAAAACTCGTCAACACAGTAAAAGCGCTCTATCTGTATTGGGTCGAGGCTGATAAATTCTTCAATCAGGGAAATAGCTAATCTATATGGCAGCTTCTGGGATGATCTAACTGCAATCGGGAGGACCTGTTATGTAGCGGCTTTCTGCTTTTCTGGTCTTTCTTCTTAATTATTTCGGGTTTTCTTTCTAAGAATCCCCCAAAGGCGTGGTCCTTTGGGGGATTTGCTAATGTGTCAGGTCGTGCGAATATACGATTCCCGTGGTTTTCCACGTGGCGAAAGTGGAAAATGTGGAAAAGTCTGTGGAAAACCTGATTGCACCTGTGGAAAATACTGTGGAGAGTTGTGGAAAAGAGGTGGAAAAAGGCGGGGATTTCCACAGGTGGATGTGTGGAAATCTGTGGAAAAAGTGGAAAACTATGTTGAAAGCAAGAGAAAAAGGGGATTTGGAAATAAAAAATATGTAAATGCGGAAGAATTCGCGGGCGGGCGGAGGGGAATATGTGGAAAATGTGGAGAATAATGTGGAAAACTATGTGGAATCGTCGGAAAAAGTTTTCTTGCATTCCTTCTAATTTTCATATAAAATAAAATGATTATGGGGAAGATTTTTTTTATTCTGGGGCGGTCGGCCTCGGGCAAGGACAAATTATATAAGGAGCTTTTGCAGGATGCCTCGCTTGGGTTAAAAAGGATCGTCCTGTACACGACGCGCCCGATTCGTGCGGGCGAGGTGGACGGCGAGACGTACCATTTTATTGATGCCGCGAAGCTTTCGGAGCTTCGGGCTTCCGGCAAGGTGATTGAGGAGCGCACCTACGAGACGGTGGCCGGGCCGTGGACGTACCTGACGGCGGACGAGGGCATTTGCAAAGACGAAAACTATGTCATCATTGGTACGTTGGAATCCTTCATCACAATCCGCGACTACTACGGGGTGGACCGTGTATTTCCGATTTTTGTGCGCTCGACGGAGGAGCATTTGCTGGAACGTGCCCTAAAGCGTGAGAAGAAGCAGGAGGTGCCGAACTACCGGGAGCTTTGCCGGCGGTTTCTTGCGGATGCCGAGGATTATGCCGAGGAGAAAATCCGCGAAGCCGGGATTACCGAGGTGTTTCCCAACGATGGGAGCCTTGCGGAGTTTTATGAGCTTGTCAAGGCGAGGATTCAAGGTACGGTGCGATGAACGAGAAGGGATTTCGCGGGGTCGTGGGCCACGGGGATGCCGTGGCGGCCCTTCAAAACTCTATACGGAGCGGGCGAGTTCCCCACGCCTATCTCTTCGCCGGCGAGGAGGGGGCAGGCAAGCATTTTCTTGCGACGACCTTCGCGGCCGCGCTCCTTTGCAAAGAGGGTGGAACAGAGCCCTGCATGCGCTGCGCGTCCTGCCGGCGGGTGCTCGCGGGCACCTGGCCGGACCTTCTGGAGGTCGTCCACGAAAAGCCGGATCTCATCAGCGTGAAGGAGGTCCGCGAGCAGGTGGTCGCGACCGTCGGGAAGCGGCCATTTGACAGCAAATATAAAGTCTACATCATCGATGACGCGGAAAAGATGAACCCGCAGGCGCAGAACGCCCTTTTAAAGACCATCGAGGAGCCGCCGGATTACGCGATTCTTCTTCTTTTGGCAAATAGCCCCGAGGCGCTTTTGCCGACCATCCATTCGCGCTGCGTGCGCGTGGACGTACGGGGGGTGCCAAATGCAAAGCTCGTGGAGCATTTGGTGCAGGATTTGAATGTGCCCCCAAAGGATGCCGAGGTGGCGGCCGCATTTGCCCAGGGAAATATCGGAAGGGCGAGGGAAATTGCCGGGGGAGGGGCATTTGCCGAGCATGCCGCAAGGGTGCTGGGACTTGCCCGGAAGGCGCGGGAGCTTCCGATTGCGAAGCTTGCGTCGGAGACCGAGGCGTTTCTCAAGGAGGAGATCGCGTTCGGGGAGATTCTGGATATCCTGCTTTTGTGGTATCGGGATGTGCTGCTGTATAAATCGACAGGAGATATGGAAAAGGTTGTTTTCCGAAGAACGCCCGAGGAAATGGCTGCGCTTCGGACGGAGGCGGCCCTGCTCTCCTACGAGGATCTGGGGCGGATTTTTGAGGCAATCGAGCACGCGGCCGCGGCTGAGCGGGCAAATGTCAGCGCCTCTTTTGCACTTGAGCTTCTATTTACGGAGATTGCGGGATAAACTATTTCAGCCGTTACGGCTGCTTGGGAGTAAAAATGGTTAGATTTTTTGGGATTAAATTCAGGAATAGCATGAAAATCCACTATGCACACCCGCAGGGGGAGCTGCATTATGGGGATAAGGTCATC
Organism: uncultured Lachnospiraceae bacterium; assembly: GCA_902803635.1. Lineage (GTDB taxonomy): Bacteria > Bacillota > Clostridia > Lachnospirales > Lachnospiraceae > Chordicoccus. Next base: position 3,303 of record CADCQU010000277.1, read on the forward strand.
GCGGACGGCCCGCGCGGGGTCGCCTGCGGGACGGTCGTGCTCACGCCGATGGAGCTGCCGGACGACAAGGCCCCGAGCCCGATCCGGGAAATGCGGCGGCTCGCCGATGCGGCCGACCTTGAGAGGGAGGAAAACAACATCCGCCGTGAGAAGGAGGCCTACCGCATTTGCAAGGAAAAAATCGCGCAGCGGGGACTCGATATGAAGCTCATCCGTGCGGAATGCCCCTTTGACGACGCCCGCATCCTCTTCTATTTCACAGCGGACGGGCGGATTGATTTCCGCGAACTCGTAAAAGACCTTGCAGGCGTTTTCCGGACAAGGATTGAGCTTCGGCAGGTGGGCGTTCGCGACGAGACCAAGCTCCTCGGGGGCATGGGCATTTGCGGGCGGCCGCTCTGCTGCCACTCGTATCTGAACGATTTTGTGCCGGTTTCCATCAAGATGGCGAAGGAACAGAACCTTTCGCTGAACCCGGCGAAGATTTCGGGAAACTGCGGGCGGCTCATGTGCTGCCTCAAGAACGAGGCCGACACCTACACGTACCTCAGCAAGGGCCTGCCCTCGAAGGGTAACCAGATGACCGCGCCCGACGGGATGCCCGGCGAGGTCGTGTCCGTGGACATCCTTCGGCAGCGCGTGCGCTGCGTGGTGGATATCGGGAACGACGAGCGCGAAAGCCGCGACTACCATATCTCGGAGATCACCTTCGAGCCGAATTCCAAACGCCCGAAGACGCCAAATGTCCCGAAGGTGGAGAAGAAAAAGAGCGAGCCACAGGCGGAGGAGGCGAAGCGTCCGGTACGCGGCCGCGTCATTGACGACGGGATTGACGAGGAGCCGGTCTCGACGCTCTCTCTGGAGGAGGAATTTCTTGCCGTGGCCTCGGAGATTCCGACGCCGATGCAGAACAATTCGAAGAAAGCGGCAAATGCCCGTCAAAAGGGCGGGGACCATCGCCCCAAAAACAGCGATGGAAAGAAGAATGCCGGTGCTGCTGCAGCGGGTCGCGATAAGGGTTTCTCGAAAAATGAGAATGGAGGCCATAAGGGCGGATACGATTCGAAGGGACAATACCGCCCTTCCGACGGTGGACGGAAACCGCAGGGGGGCAAGGGAAAAAATCCGAAGCAAAAGGAACAAAAGCGGGAGAAAAACATTCGCTTCGACCCCGACGACGAGTACGGCGAGGGCAGGCAGTACCGCCCGAGGAAGGGGCCGAAGGGGTGAATCAGCAGTAACAGAATTTATAGATAAAATTGATACTACTTCCAATAATTCCCAATAATTATATAGACTCATCTCCTGAAATTTGATATAATCATGGTATGAATCGGAGGATATGCCATGTACTCTATATCAAGTTTAAAGAAACAAAGCTATAAAGTCCATGAGGCGGCGAAGATACTAAATGTTTCAACAAAGACAA
>CADCQU010000278.1 GCA_902803635.1 uncultured Lachnospiraceae bacterium
CAGGCGGCCCCGTCGAAAATGGACGCTTTGTTTTGTAAAGGAATTGTCATTCTGAGCGAAGCGAAGAATCCCGTAAGATTTCTCGTAGAGTTGACGGGATTCTTCGTCGCTTCGCTCCTCAGAATGACAAATAATCGGGGGTCAGCTGAATAGTAACGGCGGGCATTTGCCAGAGAATGGCAAATGCCCGCCTGTTTTACTGTAAGGCCCCATCCGTCGAGTAGCGGCCGAGGAACTCCCGCATGCGGGGGTTGTTGGTGCCGAAAACTTCGAGGGGGGTGCCCTCGATGGCGATGACGCCCTTGTCCATGAAAATGACGCGGTCGGAGATGTCCTTGGCGAACTGCATCTCATGGGTGACGATGACCATGGTCATGTGCAGCTCCGCAAGGCTCTTGATGACCTTTAAGACTTCCGCGGTCAGCTCCGGATCGAGGGCCGAGGTCGGCTCGTCGAAAAAGAGGATCTTCGGGTTCATGGCGAGGGCGCGGGCGATGGCCACACGCTGGCACTGGCCGCCGGAGAGCTCGCAGGGATAGGCATTTTCCTTGTCGGAAAGCCCCATCTTCTTCAGAAGCTCCCTTGCCTCGGCAAATACCTCCTCCTTCCCCCTCTGCTGTACGCGGAGCGGAGCATCCGTGACGTTCCGAAGGACGTTCCAATGCGGAAAAAGATTGAAATTCTGGAAAACCATGCCATAGCAGTCCTTGATCTGCCGCATGGTATCTCTCGGGGCAAAGTGGATCTCCCCGCCCTTTTCCCAGACGGCCTTCTCGCCCATGTAGACGACCTCGCCGCCGTCAATAGTCTCTAACATCGTCGCACAGCGAAGGAGGGTCGTCTTCCCGGAGCCGCTGCGGCCGATGATGGAGACAATCTCGCCCTCCCGCACCGTCACGTCCACGTCGTGAAGCACCACGTTGTCGCCGAAGGCCTTGCGCGCATGGCGAATCTCCAGAAGCGGTCGGCCTTCCTGCTTGATAAATGTTCTGATACGGTCCATTGCCATTTCTCCTCCGTATTTCACCGATAGTAGCTAAGTCTCTTCTCGATACGGCCCATCACGTGGGCGACGATGACGTTGAAGACGTAGTAGAACGCGCCGGCGATGACAAACGGGATAATCGTGGTCTGGGCCGCCGCAATCTGCTTCGCCAGGGCGAACATCTCGATGTAGGAGACGGAATAGACCAGCGAGGTATCCTTCACCAACGTGATAACCTCATTTGTCACGGAAGGAAGAACGATCTTCACGACCTGCGGCAGAATGATGTGGAGGAAGGTCGCGGTCTTCGTGTAGCCGAGCATTTGCGCGGCCTCGTACTGGCCCTTCGGGATGGCCTCGATGCCGGAGCGGTAAATTTCCGCGAAATAGGCCGCGTAGTTGACCGAGCAGCCTAAGATGATCGCGATGAACTTGTACGGCCCGCCGATGTTCCCATGCCAGAGATAGTACGGGCCGAAGTACCAGAAAAGGAGCTGCAACATGAGCGGCGTCCCGCGCATGATGGAAATGTAAACGCGGATAACGATGGAAAGCAGTTTAAACCGGGAGGCGCGTCCGAAGTAGACAAGCATCCCGAGCGGCAATGAGATGGCAAGTACCAAAAAGAAAATGAGGCAGGTCTGCCCGAAGCCGGACAGGAGCTGCAGGAACATTACTTGAAAGGACATACTCCCTCCTCCAGGGTTTTTCCGTCAAATACAGCCACGACAAATGCATTTCCTACGCAAATGGCCTGTCGTTCAAAAGGGGCAGTGCCGCGAAGAATCCATTCTGAAAATCCTTCCGAACGACCTCGCTCCTTTCCGAATGACAGGCCATTTTCTTCCAATAATTCTAAAATCTACATCCGCCCTTCCCGCACATAGCTTCTTTCATGGTAGCATCGCGCTTTTGCGGCAGGTGCATCTACTCTACGAAAATCACAGGCTCTCGAACATTATTCCTCGCCCGCAATGCCTTCATAATCCGACATCAGGGTGACCATGTCAGCGATCTCGTACTTCTCGGCCAGTTCCTTTACGGTACCGTCCTTGGTCAGGGTAATCAGGTCGTTGGTGATCATAAGCGCAAGATCGTTGTTGCCCTTCCGGAAACCGACCGCGTACTGCTCGGAGTTGAGGTTCTCGTCGAGGATCACGAAGCCCTCGCCACGGTTGTTGATCTGGTACTTGGCGACGCCGATGTCGATGGCAAGCGCGTCAAGGGCACCGGCCTGCAGCTCGGTGAACGCGGTGTTGTAGTCGGCGAACTGGTTAAGGCTGCCGAAGGTATCGGCAAGCTTTTTCTGGCCGCCCTCTTCCTCGGAACCCAGAAGCTCCAGGGCAGCGGAAGCCGCCTGCACGCCAACCTTCTTACCGGCAAGATCTGCAAGGGTCTCGATGCCGGAATCCGCGGCGACGATGATCACCTGGCTGTTGTCCACGTACGGGATCGAGAAGGTGTAGTCATTCAAACGGCCGTTCATCGTGAAGCCGTTCCAGATACAGTCGATGGAACCGGAATTGAGCTCCATGTCCTTGGAATCCCAGTTGATGGGCTTCTTTTCCAGCTCCCAGCCTTCGAGCTTGCAGACCGCCTCGGCCAGCTCAAGGTCAAAGCCGGTGTAGTTGCCATTTTCATCCATATAGCCATACGGCGGATATTCGGCATCGAAGCCGACCGTCAGTTTTCCATCTTCGACGCCAGTCGGGACGCCATCATCGTTCTTGCTCACCCTGGTGCTTTCGTCCGCAGCCGAGGACGTATCGGCAGCCGAAGAGGTTTCGGCGGCCGAAGAGACATCCGCAGCCGAGGAGGTTTCCGCAGCCGAGGAGGTTTCCGCAGCCGAGGAAGCCGTCGATGCGGTTGAAGCCGTCGATGCCGTGGACTTCGTGGGCGTGCTGCTGGACGTCGTCCCGCCGCAGGCGGCCAGGCCAAGCGCCATCATCGAGGACATGAGAATTGCAAGGATTTTCTTTTTCATGTAAATGACTCCTCCATTTTAAAAACTATGGTAGAGGGAGGCGAACGCCGAACCTCTACCATCCTCGCGAGCCGCGTGCTGCCGAAGGCAGCTAAGGAACTGTTCATCAATAACTCAGGAAATCTGCTTGTCTAAATTCCGCCCTGACTG
>CADCQU010000279.1 GCA_902803635.1 uncultured Lachnospiraceae bacterium
TCGCTCAGAATGACAAGCCTTTCGTATGGATGATGTCCATTTTTATGCTTTCAACCATACAGTTGGAAATGTTGTAATTGCACTTTTGCTCTGCTCGCCGTATACTTAGAGGAAGGAACTACTATTTTGTCAAAAAAGGAAGCGTTTCTTCGAAAGCTTTGCGATGAGCCTTCATTTCTGAGCGACGGAAAAACGCTCTCTTTGAATATTTTTGCCTCAATTAGTCATTTGGAAAGGAGTCATACATGCTTCGCTTCATTATCGCCATCATCTTTGTAGTTTTATATTTGATTCTCTCGCTCCCAATTATGGGGATTTTATGGATTGTTCGTCTGTTCACGCCGAAGGCTACGTACGTGATGCAGCGGATCGTGCAATGGGCATTTTCCGTGGTCTGGCACATTGCCGGGGTCAGGCTGGAGGTGCGGGGGGCCGAAAATTTGCCGCAGGACGGGGCGTCCCTCTTTGTCGCAAACCATCGCGGATTCTTTGACGTCATCGTCGGCTACCCCCTTTTAAAATCCCGGACGATTATCGTCGCCAAGAAATCCTTCCGAAAGATTCCGATTCTCAATCTCAACATGATGTTCATCGGCTGCAAGTTTATTGACCGCCAGAATCCGAGGCAGGGCGTCGAGATCATCAAGGCCTGCGGCGAGGAGGCGAAAAATGGCACCTCGGTTTACATTTTCCCGGAAGGAACGCGGAACCGCGGCGACGCCTTAAAGCTTCTCCCCTTTCATGACGGGAGCTTTATGGTCGCGCAGAGGAGCGGCTGCCCGGTCGTTCCGATGGCAATCACCGGGACGGCGGAAATTTTCGAGCAGCACGTACCAAAGCTGAAAGCCGGAAAGGTCATCATCGAGTTCGGGAAGCCGGAGCTGTTGGCGGACCTGCCGAAAGAATACAAAAAGCATGCCGGGAATTACTTCGCAGAGAAGATTACGAGGATGTTGGAGGAGCATGTAAAGTAATAGGGTAGAGGGAGGCGTTCGCCTCCCTCTACCCTATTCATCCTTCATTTTTTCTTGTTTTTCTTCTTCGCGGCTTCCTTGTCAGCCTGAGCCTTGTCGGCTTTCAGCTGCTCGCGCTTCGCAAAGAGCTTGTCGCGCATCCGCTGCGAGAACTTCTTCTTCTTTTCCGGGACGGGAAGCGGGCTGTGGAGGCCGCGCACCTCGGTGATGTAGATGCCGGAAATGGTCGCGCGGACTTCCTTCTTGACCGGAATGATGTCGAAGATGCTTTCCTCGGAAATCATGTTCATGATTTTCGGGCCAATCTTAACCTTCACGATGGGAAGCTTGCTCCGCCGCATGATCTTCGGAACCTGGTCAATGACAATCTGGGGCAGTCCGGAATCCTTGACCCTAAGCCGCTTCTTGTCAATGATGAGCAACGTGACGTTCTGCTTGGCCGCCTCCATCTGCTCCTTCTGGGCCGCCTGCTTCTTTTCGAGGCGCTTCCCGAGGATGAAGAGGACGATCAGGACGACGGCGAGGACGCCAGTGATAATGAGTAGAATTTGCCATAACTGCATTTGCTAAGCCCTCCGGTGTATCCCATATTTTCGGCAAATGCCATTTGCCGCAGTGTTTCTATGATACCATGAAACCCAAGCCCCCGCAACAAATTTTCTTGCTGACGCGGACGAAAAATGATTCCTTTCTCCCTTGCTCATCCCTCCAGAAGTTTGACAATCCTTTCGAAGCCCATGAAGTGCGAGGCCTTGACGAGTACGTTTCCACCTTTCGGCAAGACCGTTATCAGGCCGGCCAGCAGGGCTTCCGTATTCGGCAAATGCACGATTTCCGCGTCCGGGCAGCTCTCCTTGATTCCCTCGGCAATCTCTCCTGCGAGCGTCCCGGCAAGGAGAAACCGATCAATGCCAAGCTTCCCGGCAAATGCCCCGACCTCGCGGTGCAATTCCTTTTCGGTCGTCCCAAGCTCGCCCATGTCGCCCAGAATGGCTGTCTTCGGCCCTTCTGCGGAGGCCAGCAGCTCCAGCGAGGCCTTCATGGATGCCGGGCTTGCATTATAGCAGTCATCGATTACCGTTCCAAAAGGCGTCTCCAGAATATTCACGCGCCCGCCAAGGGCCTTCATCGAGGCAAGACCAGCCACGATGTCCGCATCGGCCACCCCAAAATACCGCCCCACAGCAGCAGCCGCGAGCGCGTTCAGGACCATGTGCCTTCCCGGAAGAGGCATGTACGCGGAAACCTCCCTCCCGTCCATCACAATCGTAAACGTCGAGCCCGCAAGGCCATTTGTGACGACATTCTTGGCATACACCCCGTTCTTCTCCGACAAACCATAGAACACGGGGCCAAAAACAAGCCTGCTCCCGCCCGAGGCTCCCAGCAACTCCGACGTCACCTGTGACAGCTTGTCATCCTCTCCGTTCAAAACGACAAGCCCGCCGTCCCGCACAAAGGGCAGGCAGGCGGTTTTGGCGCGGAAAATGCCGTCGCGGTCGCCTAGAAATTCCAGATGGCAAGTCCCAATGTTCGTAATCACCATGACGTCCGGCCTTGCGGTCTGCGCGAGGTCCTCCATCTCCCCGAAATGGCTGATGCCCATCTCCAAAACGGCAATCTCATCCTCCTCGGTCAGCCGGAAAATGGTGAGCGGAAGTCCCAGGTTGTTATTGAAGTTCTTCTCCGTCTTCAGCACACGGTATTTCCGCGAGAGAACCGCCGCAACGGCCTCCTTCGTGCTCGTCTTCCCTACCGAGCCTGTAATCCCCACCACGGGAA
>CADCQU010000280.1 GCA_902803635.1 uncultured Lachnospiraceae bacterium
AGCCCGCTACGCCTCCTTCCTCCGCCTTGTAGAAACGAATTTATCCTAAGCCAACTGTACACCTTATTTCTTAACAGCTCCTAAAATATCCATCAGCCAAGCTTCATCCCTTCTTTCGATACTCCAGCAAATCCCCCGGCTGGCAGTCGAGGGCTTCGCAGAGCTTTGCGAGCGTCGCCACCTTGACGGCCTTCGCCTTCCCGGTCTTTAGAATCGACATATTGGCAAGCGTGATGCCAACCTTCTCCGACAGCTCCGTCAGGCTCATTTTCCGCTTTGCAAGCATCACATCAATATTGAAAATGATTTCCCCTTCCATTTGTCCCTCCTTTGTCTAACCGTACGGCTGGCTCCCAAAGCAACGAGTTCTGTCGTTTTTGAGGAGCACTACATTTTTACGAAAATTGTTTTTACAGCTGGGAACCGTACAGATGGCCTGTTTTAAATCGTGAGATCACTCTGCTCCTGCAAATCGGCGGCCTTTTTTACGAGGTGCGAGAGCGCGGCGGCTGCCACGCCGATGGCGATGCAGGCAAAGACGACCAGGAGGGAAAACAGGACAATGCCGGGATGGCTGTTATCTGTAAACAGGAGGACAAGGTTTCCGGCAAAGAAAAAGATTCCGTCCGCAACCGCCAGGAAGGAGATACTCCGAAGATAGTTCGCATTTTCGAGGGAGAAAGATCGATCGAGCCCGATATTTCCGGCCACCTTCCAACCAAATATCAGGATTGCAGCCACGGGAATTGCCGTCGCCCAGAGAAAAATCATCCACGGCCAGAACCTCCCGGCAAATTCCGGATATTCCGCCATCAGGGAGGAGCCATACATCGGCAAAACAACAAAGTACACCACCAAGGCGCAAATTCCCACGCCAGCCAAAACCACCTTCAGCCACCTCGCCAAGGACTTCTGTTCCATTTTCTTCTACCTCCACTCCTATACTTCGATGTCAACGCGGCAGGCACGCTCTCCTCGCTAATCGCCCCCAGAATGACAAGCCTTTCGCGATGCGGACAAGCCTTTATCAGCAGGAAGCTGACCAGTAACGAGCCGCCCTTGCCAGCGGCAGCCTTCTTCTCCACCGCTGCATCGAATATACAGCAAAAAATATCATTTGTCAATAACATTTTATCGTTATACGATAAATTATTATAATTAGGTGTTACTGTTCAGCCTCGCGTTTTTTTGTCCATTCTGACGAGTGAGGTGATGAAGAATCCCGTCAACTTTGCGAAATGCCTTACGGAATCCTTCGGTTGCCTTAGCATGCAGAAAAACGTCCAGTGAACGTTTTTCTGTCTCGCTCAGAATGACAAACCTTTCAAGAACAGAAAGTGCCTTTTCAAATGAGGCACCTGAATAACAATTAGGTTGAGTGAGACAAATTCTGAGTGTGTACTCTCACGAGCCGCATTCCGTCGAAGGCAGCTATATTCCTTACGCTGCTCTATGAATAAAAAACAGGCAGGAGCTGAAATACTCCTGCCTAAGCGTTACTCTTTTTTCTCATTGCCCGAAGGGAATGTGGTTCAGAGCTTTCGACATGCGCCACATTTTTTATTCTATATTCGCCTGTACCATAATGCGGATGGATGCCGTGGAGTCTTTTCCGATCTCCACAAACATCGGAACACCATTAAAATCATAGTACGCCGAATAGCTTTCGTAGAGGTTGAGACCGCGCTTCCCCCACTCCCCACGGATGCCCGCACCTTCAAGGAGTTTCGCGTATTCCTGTGCGGCCTCATCCTCGGTGGAGGCATCAAGGTCCACGTGACGGTGGACATAGACCGTCTGGCCGGAGGTATCCACCATGATATCGGAAGCCTCATATTCGTAGGGAAGGTTCGGGAGACCGACACTCGCCCACGCATTTGCATCCGGCCAGCTAAAATCAATCTCGTCAAATCCGGAGAAATCGAGCGAAACGGAGGCCGCGGCCGATGCCGATGTATCCGAAGAGCTTTCCGCCGCTTCATTATCATTCACTGACTCCGCAACGCTTTCTTCCACGCCCGCAGACGAATTTGAAACACTTTCCTCCTCTCCCGCATTCGAAGCCGCCGCGCTTTCCTTGCTAGCTGTCTTCGCAGAGGACGCGGTGCCGCCGGTACTTGTGGAATTCTTCGCCCCGCCGCAGGCGGCAAGGGAGACGAGCATCGTCGCAGCAAGCAAAATACTTAACATTTTTCTCTTCATATTTTTCTTCCTCCTTTTTTATCGTTACAGTTCAAATAGCCCTTCGGTTTTGTCATTCTGAGGAGCAAAGCGACGAAGAATCCTGTCAACTTTGCGAAAAACCTAACTTTTTTATCTGAAATTTAGCCCCGAATGCCCTCCAGTGTCTTGCGGATGGCCTGGATGAATTCAAGGCTGCCGAGCTTCTCCTTGTTGGGAAGGTCGGAGATGAGGACGAGATCGCCGGTCATCTTGCCGCTCTCGATGGTATCGAGGGTGGCCTTTTCGAGCTGGTCGGCAAATGTCACAAGCTCGGCATTTCCATCGAGTTCGCCTCTCTTCCGGAGCGCGCCGGTCCACGCGAAAATGGTGGCGACGGAATTTGTCGAGGTAGCCTCGCCCGCCAAATGCTTGTAATAGTGGCGCTGGACGGTGCCGTGGGCGGCCTCGTACTCGAAGTAGCCCTTCGGGGAGACGAGGACGGAGGTCATCATCGCGAGCGAGCCGAAGGCGGACGAGAGCATGTCAGACTGGACGTCGCCGTCGTAGTTCTTGAG
>CADCQU010000281.1 GCA_902803635.1 uncultured Lachnospiraceae bacterium
ACGAAGCGAAGAATCCCGTAAGGTTTCTCGCAAAGTTGACGGGATTCTTCGTCGCTTCGCTCCTCAGAATGACAGAAAATCGGGGATCAGCTGAATCGTAACCGCCTGTTCTTGTGTTCCTTTAATTTTGGGGGTTTTCTTTGGGGGGGATTTCGTGTATGATAGTACATGGCTAAGTTTAGGCTTTTCATAGTTGGATGTGGAATGCGAAAGGAGTTGCTATGATCGATCAACTGGTTGCGAACATCAAGAAGAAGGGAAACCCCATCGTCGTCGGGCTGGATCCGATGCTCTCCTATATTCCGGAGACCATCAAGGCGAAGGCATTTGCGGAGTGCGGAGAGACACTCGAAGGTGCCGCGGAGGCCATTTGCCAATACAACAAGGGGCTTGTGGACGCGGTGGCGGATCTGGTGCCGGCCGTGAAGCCGCAGATCGCGATGTACGAGCAGTTCGGCGTACCGGGCCTTCTGGCGTTCCAGAAGACGGTGGCCTACTGCAAGGCGAAGGGCCTCGTGGTCATCGGCGACGTGAAGCGCGGCGACATCGGCTCGACCTCGGAGGCTTACGCGGTCGGGCATCTCGGAAACGTGCAGGTCGGCTCGAAAACGTACGCGCCATTTGACGAGGACTTCGCGACGGTGAACCCCTACCTTGGCTCGGACGGCGTGAAGCCGTTCCTCAAGGTTTGCGCGGCAAATGACCGCGGCATTTTCGTGCTCGTGAAGACGTCGAATCCATCGAGCGGCGAGTTCCAGGACCGCCTCATCGACGGGAAGCCGCTCTATGAGATTGTGGGCGAGAAGGTCCGCGAGTGGGGCGAGGAGCTTCTGGGCGAATGCGGCTACTCGAAGGTCGGGGCCGTCGTGGGCGCGACCTACCCGGAGATGGGCGAGCGGCTCCGCAAGATTATGCCGAAGACCTACATTCTTGTGCCGGGCTACGGCGCGCAGGGCGGCAAGGGCAAGGACCTCGTGCATTTCTTTAACGAGGACGGGCTTGGGGCCGTTGTGAATTCCTCGCGCGGGATCATCGCGGCGTGGAAGCAGGAGGCGTATACGTCCTTCGGAGAGGACGGCTATGCGGACGCGGCTCGGGCGGCAGTGCTGGCGATGAAGGAAGATATCGAGAGTGCGCTTGCGGGGCGGTAAAAAGGGGACTTGCGAAGGGCGTATCCTTCCTGAGAGAGGAAAGGAAGTTTTGGCCTGCTTTCGAGGATGCGCTTGCGGGGCGATAAAAAGGAGCCTTGCGAAGGAGGTGCTTCCTAAGTGGGGCAAGGAAATGTTGCTTGCGTGCAAAGAGATGGCTTCCTTGAAACGGAGATGGGAGAGAATATGAAGAAAGAAGCGGCAGAGGTTCTTTGGCACGAGGTGGAGGCGGAGGATATTTTCGACCTTGGGCTTCGCGTGTCCTTTGCGGGGGAGGTTCGGCCGGGTCAGTTCGTGATGGTCTGGACCGGCGATGGGAGCCGGCTTTTGGGACGGCCAATCTCGATTTGCGAGGCAACTGCGGAGACTGGCGAGATCCGTCTGGTGTACCGGCAAATGGGCGCGGGTACGAAGGCGCTGGCGAAGCTTGCCGTAGGGGAGAGCGTGGAGGTCATGGGACCACTTGGAAATGGCTTCCCCGTGGAGGCATATAAGGAGAAGCGAGTTCTTCTTGTGGGCGGCGGTATCGGCATTCCGCCCCTTGTCGGCGCGGGCCTTGCCCTTGAAAAACCGGCCTTTGCGGTGGGTTACCGGAGCGAGACGTATCTTATGGAAGAGCTGCCGGTGATCGGCGACGTCCTGGTGGCCACCGAGGACGGCTCCCTTGGAACGAAGGGAAATGTCGTGGACGCGCTCCTTACGAGGGAGAGATTTTTTGCAAGGAACGTTGAGGCGGCGAAGACTGCAAATGATGCATCCCTGTCGAACGGGGAAGGGCCGGACGCTGCAACAAACAGGAAGGAAGCTGCGTCCGAAAGCATGACGGAGGAGCTTGGAACTGCCAAAGCCTACGGCGGAAAACCCTTGCGTGCGGGCGAGACGCTCCCAAACTACATCCGGAAACCCGGCTGGCTGGCGGAGGGGCTTGCCCCGGAGGCAATCTTTACCTGTGGGCCGCTTCCCATGCTCCGGGCGGTCGCGGCATTTGCCGAGGAAAGGGACATTCCCTGCTTTGTCTCGATGGAAGAGCGCATGGCCTGCGGCGTGGGCGCCTGTCTTGGCTGCGTCACGAAGACGAAGCACGTCGATGCGCATTCGGGTGTGACAAATGCCCGCATTTGCAAGGAGGGACCGGTCTTTGACGCGCGGGAGGTGGTACTCTGATGGCGGAACATTTGACAAATGCAAATTTTAAGGAACAGGAGATTTGCCGGGGGGAGAGCGTGGGCAATTGCAAAAGCATGGAGACTTCCGAGGGCAATGCTGCTTGCCGGGCGGATGGAAATGCAAAGGTTTCCCTTGCTGTCGATTTTTGCGGGGTGACGCTGAAGAATCCCGTGACGACGGCTTCCGGGACATTTGGCTCGGGCATGGAGTACGGCGAGTTTTTTGACCTGTCGAGGCTTGGCGCGGTGACCACGAAGGGCGTGGCAAATGTCCCGTGGCCGGGGAATCCGACACCGCGGGTGGCGGAGACGCCCTCGGGGATGCTGAACGCGATCGGGCTGCAAAATCCGGGTATCGACACCTTCCTTTCGCGGGATTTGCCGTTTCTTACAAAGTACGATACGAAGGTGATCGTGAATGTCTGCGGGCATTCCGAGGAAGAGTACCTGGAGGTCGTGGAGAAGCTGGCGGATGCGCCGGTGGACCTTCTGGAAATCAATATTTCCTGTCCGAACGTGAAGGCAGGAGGCATTGCCTTTGGGACGGATTCCAAGGCGGTGGAGGCGATTACGCGGGCGGTGAAGGCGAAGGCCCGCCAACCGATTATTATGAAGCTTTCTCCGAACGTCACGGATATCAAGGAGACCGCACGGGCGGCCGAGGCCGGCGGGGCGGACGCGATCTCGCTGATCAACACGCTGACCGGCATGAAGATTGATATTGAGCGGCGGCGGTTCCTTCTGGCAAATCGCACCGGCGGGCTGTCGGGGCCGGCCATCCACCCGATCGCGGTGCGGATGGTTTACGAGGCCGCGCACGCGGTGAAGCTGCCGGTGCTTGGCATGGGCGGTGTTGCGACGGCGGAGGATGCCATCGAGCTTATGATGGCCGGGGCCACGGTCGTCGCCGTGGGGACAGCCACCTTCCATGATCCTTTTACGGCGGTGCGCGTTGTGGAGGGGATTGAGAGATTCTGTGCGCGCAAGGGAATTAAGGATATTCGTGAAATTATTGGGTGCGTGGAGTAAAGAGACGTTACAGCTCAGGTAGCCCCGTCGAAAATGGACGCTTTGTTTTGTAAAGGAATTGTCATTCTGAGCGAAGCGAAGAATCCCGTAAGATTTCTCGT
>CADCQU010000282.1 GCA_902803635.1 uncultured Lachnospiraceae bacterium
ATTCTTCGTCGCTTTTCCTCATTCCTCATCGCCGAAGGCGATTAAATTCTGGGATGTCCGAAGGACGCGCTCCTCAGAATGACAGAATCGCGGGGCTGAACAGAGTAACAAGGAGATACACGTTTGCATTATGATTTTTTAAATATAATTGTGCTTGTTTGAAAAAATGTGTTATAGTAATGAAATCCCTGGTTTTCATTTGTCAACACACATGAGGAGGGTATATGTTCGAGTTTCGCTCAAGAATTCGGTTTTCAGAATGTTCGGCGGACAACCGCCTTTCTCTTTCCGGGCTGGTTAACTATTTCCAGGACTGCGCGGTGTTCCATTCCGTGAACATGGGGCGCGGCCCCAGGGCCTGGCGGGAGGAGCATTATGCCTGGCTGGTGGCAACCTGGCGGATTATCGTGGCGGAGTATCCCGCGCTTGGTGAGGAGGTTCTGACACGCACCTCGTGCTACCGCTTCCATGGAATCGAGGGCGACCGAAACGTGGTCATGTTCGGGGACGACGGCCGCATCCTGGCACTGGCGGATTCCCGCTGGATCTACTATGATACGGAGGCTGGTCGCCCGGCCCATGTCCCGCAGATTGAGGTGGAAGGTTACGGCGTGGAGGAGCGGCTCAGCATTCCGGAGGCTCCGCGGCACATTAAGGTACCGACAGAGAACGTACAGGAGAAGTTCAGCCTCAAGATACGGCCCACGAACCTGGATACCAATGGCCACGTGAACAACGAGCAGTACATCCGCCTCGCGCTGGCCTATTTGCCGGCCGATATGCGCGTCCGCGAACTCCGCGTGGAGTACCATGCGCAGGCCATGCTCGGCGACATCCTCGTGCCGAAGGTCTGGCAGGGCGAGGACGAGTACATTATCTGGTTCGAGGTGGAAGGACGCAAATGCTGCGTGCTGCAGTTTATTATATAAAGAAATTGCTGTCCTTTTGAGAGACAAAGATGCTTGCTTTCGTTGTGTCCGGTGCAAGATGACAGGTTGCGTTTGGCTGTAAGGAGTATTATATATGATTGAAATAGGAAAGATTCAGCCGCTCGTGGTGGTGCGGATGGAGGATTTCGGGGCTTACCTTGGGGAGAGCCGCGCGGCCGGTCCGGATGCGAGAATCCTTCTTCCGAAGAAGGAGGTTCCGCCCGCGACCCAGATGGGCGACGAGCTGACCGTATTTGTCTACCTCGACTCGGAGGACCGCCGCATCGCGACGATGACGCGGCCGCCGCTGACGCTCCACGGGCTTGCCCGCCTTAAGGTCCGGGAGGTGACGAAGATCGGGGCCTTCCTCGACTGGGGGCTGCCGAAGGACCTCATGCTGCCCTTTGCGGAGCAGACCCGCCGGGTCGAGCGGGGGGACGACGTCCTGGTCGCTCTCTACAAGGACAAGAGCGGGCGGCTGGCTGCGACCATGCGTCTCTACAAATATCTCCGCCTGAACTCCCCCTATCGGATTGGGGAGGAGGTCACGGCCACGGTGTACGAAAATGTGCCAAATTTCGGGACCTTTGCCGCCGTCGATGACATGTACTCGGGGCGGATTCCGAAGTCGGAGGCACCGGACGGCCTTGCCATCGGCACGACAGGCAAATTCCGCGTGACCCTCGTCCGCGAGGACGGAAAGCTGGAGCTTTCCGCACGGAAGAAGGCCTATGAGATGCTGGATACGGACGGGGAGGCAATCCTTGGTATTATCGTAGATAAATATGGCGGGGAGCTGCCATTTGACGATAAGGCCGAGCCAGAGGAAATCCGCAAGGTATTCGGACTGTCCAAGGCCGCGTTCAAGCGGGCCGTCGGACGGCTATATAAAGAGAAGAAGGTTGTCCTTGCGGATGGAAAGATCACGGTCGTCCTGCGGGATGTGTAAGGACGATTTGAAGGAAGTCACCTGGCTTTTCCTGGAAACCGAACGTGATTTTTTTCTTCGCACAGAGATGACAGGAAAGATTCTTCACGGTGCGGAATCACAAAAGGACAGAGAAGTCATAGGATTAGGAACGATTAGCGGAAAGAGGAAAGAGACATGGATATCATTACGGAATATATGAATAAATTCGAGGCGGAATTCAACCTTTTTGGAAAGCTGGGAATTGGCGGAGCCCTGATTGGGCTGCTCCTTGCGATTGTCTTCTGCTTTTTTGGGTACAAGCTCGTGAAGGTATTTGTGATGATTTTCGGGGTGGCCGTTGGAGCCTTTCTTGGCTTTGCGCTTGCCAAACTCCTCAACTTCGACAAATCCTGGTTTTTGGTTTCCATAGTCCTTGGAATGATTATCTTCGGCGTGCTTGCCTTTGTCCTCTATAAATTGGGCCTTGCCGTCATGATTGGGTTCACTGCCTTTGGCATCTTCTACGCCATTACGTCGAGGACGATGCAGGGGCACGCAACGTGGGTGATTGCGCTGATTTTCGCAATTCTGGTTGGAGTGGCGACCATCTGGGCCGCGAGGCCCATCGTCATTGTCAGTTCTTCCCTCGCGGGTGGTATGGGTGCCTCGGCCATTCTCTTCCGCGATGTCCTGTCGTCCGTGCCAGCCCTGAATCCGGGGGAAGTCCAACTGGTCATTATTGCTATTGTGGGCTTTATTCTTGCCGGCTTCGGAATGTTCATCCAGTTTAAGCGGAAGTAAAGGATAGGAGTTATCTGTTCAGCGACCCCTCGCGCTTGCTTCGAGGGGATCGTTGAGAGGTGTCTCAAACAGCGTACAGGAGGGACCTATGTTCACCCATCTACACGTGCATACGGAATATTCGCTCCTGGATGGCTCCAACAAAATCAAGGAGTACGTGGCCCGCGTGAAGGAGCTGGGCATGACCTCCGCCGCCATCACGGACCACGGAGTCATGTACGGCTGCGTGGACTTCTATAAGGAATGCCAGAAGCAGGGCATCCGCCCGATTCTTGGCTGTGAGGTCTATGTTTCCCCGGGGAGCAGATTTGATCGCGAGGGAAAGACCGGGGACGACCGGTACTACCATTTGATCCTTCTTGCGGAGAACAATGTCGGCTTTGAGAATTTGACGCGCATCGTCTCGGCGGGCTTTGTCGAAGGCTTCTACTATAAACCGAGGGTTGATAAGGAAATCCTTCGAAAATACCATGAGGGTCTCATTTGTACCTCCGCGTGCCTCGCCGGCGAGGTCGCCAGGCATTTGTCAAGAAATGACTATGCGGGGGCGGTCATGGCGGCGAGGGAGTACCGCGACATTTTCGGGGAGGACAACTTCTTTCTGGAGCTGCAGGACCATGGGATTCCCGAGCAGCAGCACGTCAACCGCCAGCTTCTCCGCATGCACGACGCGGAGGGCTTTCCGCTCATCTGTACAAATGACTGCCACTACACCCGGGCGGAGGATGCGGAGGCGCACGACCTTCTTCTGTGCATTCAGACAGCCAAAAAGGTGACGGACGAGGACCGGATGCGCTACGAGGGCGGCCAATACTACGTAAAAAGCGCGGAGGAGATGGCCGCGCTTTTCCGCTATGCGCCGGAGGCCATCGAGAACACGGGAAAAATCGCCGAGCGCTGCCAGGTGGAGATCAAGTTTGGCGAGCGGAAGCTCCCGCATTTTGACGTGCCGGAGGGCTACGATTCCTGGACCTACTTAAACCACCTTTGTGACGAGGGTCTGCGGGAGCGGTACGGGACCATCACGCCCGCGCTTCGGGACCGCCTTGACTATGAATTGGCCACCATCCGCGACATGGGTTTCGTGGACTACTTCCTGATTGTTTGGGATTACGTGAAATTCGCCCGGGACCATGGCATCGCGGTCGGCCCGGGCCGTGGGAGCGCGGCCGGCTCGGTCGTCTCCTACACGCTTGGCATTACGGACCTTGACCCCATCCGCTATGACCTCATCTTCGAGCGCTTCCTCAATCCGGAGCGCGTGAGCATGCCGGATATCGACATGGATTTCTGCTATGAGCGCAGGCAGGAGGTCATCGACTACGTGATTGAAAAATACACGCCGCCCTGCGTCTGCCAGATTATCACCTTTGGCACGATGCAGGCGCGCGGCGTGATCCGCGACGTGGCCCGCGTGCTCGACCTTCCCTATGCCGAGGCCGACGAGATCGCGAAAATGATCCCGCGCGAGCTTGGTATCACCCTCGACAAATCGCTCTCCATGAACCCGGACCTCAAAAAGCGTTACGAGGAGGAGGAGAAGGTCCGCTACCTCATCGACATGGCGAGGAAGCTGGAGGGCCTGCCCCGCAACACCTCGATTCACGCGGCCGGCGTGGTCATCTGCGGCCGTCCGGTGGTCGATTATGTCCCGCTCTCCCGCGGCGCGGACGGCTCCATTACCACGCAGTATACAATGACGACCTTGGAGGAACTGGGACTTCTTAAAATGGATTTCCTCGGCCTTCGGACGCTGACCGTCATCCAGGACGCGGTGGACCTTGTGAACCGGCAGAAAAAGGCTGCCGGGGAGCCGCCCCTGGACCTTGGGGCGGTCGATACCAACGATCCGAAGGTGATGGATATGATCTCGCGCGGCAAATGCGAGGGCGTTTTCCAGCTGGAATCGGCGGGGATGAAGGCGTTCATGAAGCAGCTGAAGCCCCGGACACTGGAGGACATCATCGCGGGCATTTCGCTCTACCGCCCGGGCCCGATGGATTTCATCCCGAAGTACATCGCCGGCAAGGAGAATCCCGACTCGATCGTCTACGACTGCGAGGAGATGCGCCCGATTCTGGAGAAAACCTACGGCTGCATCGTCTACCAGGAGCAGGTCATGCAGATCGTGCGCGACCTCGGCGGCTACA
>CADCQU010000283.1 GCA_902803635.1 uncultured Lachnospiraceae bacterium
ACGGGATTCTTCGCTTCGCTCAGAATGACAACCATTTTTCAAGGAAGATGATTCCTTTTAAGGAGTTCAACCGTACAGGTGGAAAAAATGGAGCAGATTCCGCTAAAGCAGAACCTGCTCCTTTTCTTTTTAACCTACAACATTCCCAAAATTATTTCTGCCGCAGCTCCGCCCCGAGGCTCTTCCCGAGCTTCTTCATGACCTGTGCGGCGCATTTTTCGATTTCCTCGGAGCTTAAGGTCTTCTCGTCGGAACCGATGACAAGGCGGATGGTGACGGACTTCTTGCCCTCCGGCACCTGCTTGCCGCGGTACTCGTCGACGAAGGACGCGCCGCGGAGGAGGGCCGCCTTCTTGCCGCCCAGGACCGCCTCGGCAATCGCCTCCCAGCGCACGTCCGCGTCAAAGAGCATCGAGATATCGTACTCCGAGACCGGGTATTCCGGCAAATGCGCGAACCGGTTGGTACGGGACGCGAACGGGAGAAGCTTCGTGACATCGAGCTCGAAGAGCATGACCTTCACGCTCTTGATCCCGCAGGCCATCGACGCGCGCTTCGAGAGAAGGCCCAGCTTGCCGATGCTCTCGCCGCCCAGGCAAATGTCAAGCCACACGGCCGGGTCGGCCCAGGACGGCTGCTCCCTCCGCTCGAAGGTGAAGCCCTCCATGTGCGTGTAGCGCGGCATGTACTCCAAAGCGCCCTTCGCCTCGCGGAAGAGCTCCTCGACCGAGGCCCTGGAGGAGGCAAATGCGCCGCCGATATGGCGTTTCTGCTCCGGCAGAAGCTCCACCGGATCATAGGGCGCGGTATAGTTCCGGTCGAAGAAGACCTGCGCCTCCTCGAAGAACTTAAATTCCTCGAAGTACCGCTCGTTCTTCACCACCGCCTCGCAGAGGTTCGGGAGCAGGGTCGAGCGGATATAGGAAAGGTTCGGCGCCGGCGGCGTGGAGAGCTTCAGCACGCCCTCGGTATCCGGCAGAATCGCCGAAACGAACGTATCGTTCATCCACGGGTAGGTGTAGACCTCCTGCAGGCCGCAGCGGAAGGCCAGGTACTCCTTGATGCGGCGGAGCAGGTCCTGATCCTTCTGGTTGATGGCGTGGTCGAAGGTCGTCGTGATCGGCGTCGGCTGGAAGTTGTCGTAGCCGTACATGCGGGCGACCTCCTCCATCACGTCATCCTTGATGGAAATGTCCCCCGTCGAGCGCCACGTCGGCGCGGTCACGTGCATTTTCCGGGCATTTGCGTCAAATGCATTGACGGCGACGTCGAAGCCGAGGCTCTCCAGCTTCGCCTTGATCACCTCAAATGGCAGGTCCATGCCGAGGCGGCGTGCGAGCCAGTCGAGGTCGACGTCGATCTCCGCCCTCGAAAGCTTCTTCGGGTAGCGGTCGCAGACACCCGTGACCTTCATCTCCGGATAAAGCCCCCTGAAGAGCTCCAGTGCCATCGCGACGGCCTGGTCGCAGCGCTCCGGATCCACGGCCTTCTCGTACCTTGCGGAGGCCTCGGTCCGGTTGTCATAGCGGAGGGCCGTCCGGCGGATGCCCGTCGACTCAAAGTTGGCCACCTCCAGGATCACCCGCGTGGTCTTCGGCAGGATGGAATCCTTCGCGCCTCCCATAACGCCGGCGAGCGCGACCGGGCCTTCCGCGTCGGTAATGACGAGGTCGTCCGCGCAGAGGGTCAGGTCCTTATCATTCAGAAGGAGAAGCTTCTCGCCCGCATTTGCCAGACGCACGACGATGTGGCCGGAAATGTTGTCCGCGTCAAATGCGTGGGTCGGGTTGCCGGTCGCGAGCATGACATAGTTCGTCACGTCCACGAGGGCGTTGATGGGCCGCATGCCCACCCGCCAAATGCGGCTCTGCATCCAGAAGGGAGAGGGCTTGACAAATACGCCTTCCAGCTCCACGCCGATGTACCGCGGGCAGCGGTCCGGATCCTCAATCTCGATATGGAAGGGTTCCTTGCAAATGTCTTCCCCGGCCGCCGCTACGCCGGCCACGCCATTTGCCCCGCTGCCGTTGAGGGCACCGCAGCCAACGCCCCAGGCCGCCCCGCCCGCAGGCATCTGCGCGGCAGCTGCATTTGCCGTCACCGAACAATCGAAGGGCTCAAATTTCTTCAGGGGAAGCCCATAGAGGGCCGCGATCTCGCGGGCGATGCCGTAGTGGCCCCAAAGGTCGGGACGGTTCGTCATGGACTTGTTGTCAATCTCAAGAATCTGGTCGTCAAGGCCGAGGGCCACGGCCAGCGGGGTGCCCGCCGGCGCGTCAAAGGCCGAAAGGTCCGCAATCTCCGCCTCCTGCGAGGCCGGAAGGAGGTCGCCCAGGCCGATCTCGTCCGAGGCGCAGATCATGCCGAAGGAGGCAACGCCGCGGAGCTTCGAATTCTTGATGACCACCGGCTCGCCCTCGCCGTGCCAGCGCACCATCGCGCCCGGGCAGGCCACCGCGACCTTCTGGCCATTTGCCAGGTTAATGCCGCCGCAGACGATCTCCTGCACCTGGTCGCCAAGGTTCACGCGGCAGACGCGCAATTTGTCGGCGTTCGGGTGCGGCTGCACCTCCTCGATCACGCCGACGACCATATTTGCAAAGCGGTCCGCCAGATTCTCGACGTCCTCCACCTCCACCGTGTCCATCGTGAGGTCGTAGGCCAGTTTCTTCAGCTCCAAATCCGCCGGGAGTTCCACATAATCCCGAATCCAGGACAATGATAATTTCATATTCTATTTCCTCCTCACTTGAACTGGCTCAGGAACCGAAGGTCCGCGCTGTGGAAGAGACGCACGTCGTCGACGCCGTAGCGCATCATCACGAGGCGGTCCAGTCCGATGTTGACATAGAAGCCGGTGTACTCGTCCGGGTCAAGACCCGCCGCCCGAAGAACGTTCGGGTGCGGCGTGCCGCCGGGCATGACCTCGATCCAGCCGACGTGCTTGCAGACCGGACAGCCCTTGCCGCCGCAGACCTGGCAGCCCATGTCGATCTCGAAGCCCGGCTCGACAAAGGGGAAGAAGCCCGCGCGCATGCGGACCGGAACCTCGCGGCCGAAGACCTTGCTCAAAATGGACTGGATCATGACCTTGCCG
>CADCQU010000284.1 GCA_902803635.1 uncultured Lachnospiraceae bacterium
GAAGAGAATGCCGGCGCATTGTTCCAAGTAATTGTGCTTTTCTTCCACTCACCGCCAACGACTTGGTGCATCGAGTAATTCCCATAACCATAGCGGATATATAGATGCAAAGTCAGATCTTTTAATATGCCATTTCCCATTTCTTGAATGACAGAATCTGGAAACGCCATTCTAAAGTAGGAGCGCGCTTCACCGTATTTATATGGACCAACAGTTAACTCTTGTTCACTCCATGCAAAAGTTGCTGCAGTTGCATTTGGATACGTTGATGAGATAAATGCATTTTCAATGAATTTATAGTTCTGATAGTCAAAACTGTATTCAACCGTAGGATCTATAACGACAGGATAGCTAGCGCTTTCCAGCCATGATTTATCCATTGAATACGTCAGACGAAAAGCGTTGTTCCCTATTGCATTAAATGACACCTGAATATCATAGTTATAATTCCCTGCCGCATCAAACATATATGGTGCTGACAGTGCAGCCGAAACGGCCCCCGAAGGATCTTTGAGTAAAACCGTATTGCCAAACAACTCAGGATATAAACCATCTAACTGAAGAGTATAGGAATACTCGGATGTGCTGAATTCATTTATGATAATACTTTCTTTTACACCTTTAGTTGTTGGTTCAAGCAGGATATCTGTGCTGTTATTAAAAGCCCCCGGATAGTAGACGGATGTGATTGTCCCTGATTCATTATTATGTGTGACCGCCTCAACCATCGTTGGGTAATCAATTGAATCATCTGGTTTCTCTTCATATACAGCGTAACTATCATATGACTCAGTTTCACCATACGCTTTATTCCAAGGTTGCTCTTCTCCTATATCTTCTATTTCACCACCAACATTTTCAGTGTATTCTGCTGTTGCATCATCGATCTTTTCATCTGAAGTGATTACAACAAATGTCTCGTCCTCATCATTTTGTTCCCAAACGTCGTTGTCTATGCTTGTAATACCGACTTCTTCAACTGATATGTCTGGCACTACCATATTCTCTATTTCATCAATTACGACATCTTCTTGGGAAGTTGACAAATCAATTGTATTTTCAGTTACAATACTACCCGCATCATAATTCTCAAAGACCTCTTCCAGAGAGGTTTTTTCCTCTATTTGATTCTCGTTATTTTCAAAAGATGTTACTAAATCCGCTTCTCGACTATCGTTATTATAATCAAATAAATCTTCGTTTTCGCCATTATCTTGTTGATCAATAGAATCTGGCCATGCGAATGAGGCCAGGCTCTCATCTGACCAGTTCTTTTCAGCATAATCAATCTCTGTTTCCGGGACAGAATAGCTGTTCGGGAAATCCGTTTGCTCTTCTTCTACAAGCTCCTCATACGGTGCGTTCTCCGGAATAAATGCAATAGCTGTTTCCATCATTCCAACTTCAGCAATTCTTTCTCCTTGCCGAAAAGCTTTTGGAAACTCAACATCCACTATTCCTTCTGCGCTTCTGAACACATCTCCGGAATCGACAAGAAATGTGCCTTCCTGCTCTCCGTTATTCGTCTCCTCTTCATAGATCGGAGTCTGAAACACATTAATTGTCGCTGTTCCATCCCCATTATCTTGATAGGTTACTCCTTCTTCTAGCTGAATCTCTGAATTGTTATCCGCGAATGCCACAGTTGGGAGCATACCAATCATGATATTCCACACGAGAAGAAGCGCAACAATCCTTTTTTTAGGTTTCATCCTTAATTCCTCTTAGTCTACCAAGATTGATTAATATTTTTTTATTATATTAATCTAATTTTATGATAGACCAGATATGTTTATATTTCAAGCATTAAATTATATTTTTTTACTTCTTTCGTCATTGTGTCCCTGCTTCATTATGGCTTTAATCTCCATCATATTCTTCATATCATTGTTTTTTCTCTTTCTCTGCCATCCTGACAGTTTTAGTTTTACCTTCATGTTCACCCTCTTTGAACTCATCCTCAGTCCAGCAAGCAGGCGCAGTCCCCCCTTGGCGGAGAACTGCGCCTTTCATCATATTATACGATAGAGATTGCTGGTGAAGCTGCCATTGTCACGGTAGCGGTATTGTTTCTCAATATAGCCATGCCTCTCTAGATCGGCAATGGCACGCTTGACCGTGCTTTTGGAGAGGCTGAGATCCGTAGCGATGGTCTTAATCCCCGGCCAGCATTCCCCCTTGGAAGCGGACATGCTCCTGAGGTACATGTAAACACTTTTCGCTCTATGCGGCAGGCTGTTGTCGGCGTAGATCGTATCGAAATAGCTAATAGCGTCACCCCCTATGTCTTTACGAGCGGGATGCTTTCATCCTGCTTTTGGTTGACAGGCTTCTCATCCACTCTTTTTCTTGTTTCCTTCTGCTTCGGCGGGTACTTCTCCTGAATCGCAGCTACCAGCTTCTCACGCCCCGCATAGCGAATAACCGCGTTCTCCCGCTTCGGCACCAGGTACGGTTCCTCAAAAGAGATCCCCCAATCCAAGAACAGCCGCAGCCGCGTTTTTGTCGGGTGCATACCCGTTTTCATGACCACGAAATGTCCCTTGGGGATAGATTTCAGCTCGTCTGCCGACATGAGTGGGCGCTCCGTCATTTGCAGGCTTTGGCTCGGCTCCTTACTCTTGTTCACCGAGCCGGTCAGAACCGTGCGACTGCCGAGAGATTTGGACAGCACCTCCGCCGTTTGGCTGTTGGGCGCGAAGCCGCCGAAGATGGTGTCTTGGCAATTGTCCTGTATGATCTCACAGCCCTCCTTACCATAGTTCTTTTCAAGCTGGGCCAGGCTCTGGATGATCGGCACCAGCGTCAGGCGGCGGGATCGGCCCGCGGAGAAGAGCGGGAGAATGTCAAAGGCGGGCATGGTGCCAAGCTCGTCGCAGAAAAGCACCACGCGGTTTCTTAGCTTGCCGCCGTTCTCGTCCGCCACGGAGAACAGCTCGCGGGATAGGTTCTGGATCATCAGACCTGCCATGAAATTTTTGGTGGTGTCCTCCTCCGGCAGGATTAGAAAGATCGCACATTTCTCGGAGGCAAACTTCTCCGCATCAATGGCGCTGTCAAAGCACAGCACATGCTCCAGCTCCGAATCCAGAAAGGCGTTGAGGCGAGAGAGAACCGTGGACATGACCGAGGCCATGGCCTGATCCGCCGCATTGAGTGCCGCGCCCGCGAACCATCGCGCCTTATGATCCGAGGGCAGCGAGCTCATGAGAAACTGAAAGTTGGATTTGCCGGGAATCTTGGATGGTTCCAGCAGCTCCTGCACCAGCTTGAACACGGACGGGATGTGCCGCCGCTCTCCGTAGTCACCTTTAGGCGGCAGAAACTCCGCCATCAGCAGGAACACGGCGGTCAGCAGTCCCTCTGCGGCGTCATAGAAAAAGGCGTTCTGCCCGTGATCCGTATCGTCGCTGGGGTTGATGATTGTCTTGGAGAGAATCTTCGCATACTTCTCTGCTTTGGCACGGGAGGCGAGGTCGTTTTCGTCCGCCCTGGCCTTGTCCATGTAACGGTTGATCAGCGTCAGGAGGTTATTTCCGTCCGAGCGGGTGGGGTTTCGCAGATCGATCACTGCAATCTGGTAACCGTAGTATTTCTGCGCGATGGTGCCGTAATTTCTCGCCAGATCGCCTTTGGTGTCCAAAGCTAGGAAGCTCATGCCGCTGGCGCAGGCGTATTCGAGATTCGGGTACAGAAAGAAGGCGGTTTTGCCGACGCCGGAAGCGCCGATCATGAGGCAATGGATATCGTCGCTGTCCACAATGGCTCTCAGATTATGCTTCTGTCCGACACAGCCGAGGACGAGCCCTTGCTTGTCCGGGCGATGCTCCCCCCTTCGCCAGTCCTTAATCACAAAAGGTACATAGGAAAAGGCGCTGCGCATCTCACGCTCCGTCGCCCAGCGGGCGGTCCCGTGTTGACCGTCGCCAACGGTCTTGGATTTGATGTTGCTGAGACTGTAGCTCTTGTTGGCAAGCGCCATGCCGCCGATCAGCAGCGCCGCCATCAATCCCATGCCGACCAAAAGCCAGGGATCCACGCCTGTTTTGGAGAGGTTTTCCTCAATCTGGTCAAGGGCCGGCAAGCTGCATATCGTACTGATGCTGAGCAAGTAGATCATCGTTCCAATCCTTCATCTTCGGTATTTGCGGTATGACTGTGAGGCCCTCCGCTTCAAGCTGCTTGGTCATACGGCGGTTGGTTTTCTGCCCTGCCTCGTCGTTGTCCATGCAGAGCAGGACGGTGTCAACCTGGGGCATACGCTCCAGCGTTTTCAGCACCGGCTGGATGGAGGTTCCACAGCAGGCCACATAGCTGTTGGACTGCCAATCCTGCGGGTACATCGAAATATGCGACAAAAGATCAATGGGAGCCTCGAATACCAGAAGTCTCCCATTGGTGCCGATATGGTGAAAGCTGTATCGCGGATCACTACCCTCAATGTTGATACGAAAGGTTTTGCCCTGACTGTTGGTGCTGCGGACATGGGCATGGCGAGCAATGCCGTCCTCATCCTTGCCCACAAAAACGGCGTTGTGGTATTTGGCATCTTCGTAGAGCAGCCGCTCATGGGCGAAGGCGGAAAGAATTTTGCTGTCGATGCCGCGTGTCTTGGTGAGATATGCGAAAACCCTCCGCATATCCGAATTGGCTTCGGGCAATGTGAAGGGTTTGGGTTTCGGTTGCTCCCGTTCGGGTGGCTTGAAGTCTCCGCCGAGGAGCGCCTGCACGGCGTCGGGAAAGCTCATGTTGTAGTAGTGCTGGAGGAAGCTGATGGCGTTGCCGCCGCGCTGCTCTGCATGGTCGTACCATTCGCCGCCGCGGATCGTTATACTGTGATCACTGCCGAGACGCTTCTCTCTGCCGGCACGGATCAGCTTCTCCCCGCGGCTCTGGAGAAAGGCTTCCAGATCCGTCACCGCGGCTCGTTCTTTTTGCTCTTGGGTAAGCGGAATATATTGGGGTATGGGTACCACCTCCAGGTGAAATGCTTTATTGTTTGGCTTTACATACTCATGCCCATAGAGTAGGAAGGGTAACTTTCCTGCGGAGCGACATCCTGTTCCTCCTCGCAGACTTGCTCCCCATCCTCCACAGATTTGCCCCCCAAATCGTCTACGGCGGCATCCACTGCCTGGGCGGGGTACTTGGCCTCCGGCTCGAGATCTTCCGATACGGGTGCGGCTTCGGCCTCACGTTGGGTGAGGTCCCGTTCCAGCTTATCCTCGATCAGACCTATGAGGAATTGCTTCTGTGTCACATTCTTCCGCTGGAGATACTCCTTTATCCGCTGGAACAATTCTTCCGGGATTTGAATCGCAAGGGTTCTTGTGTTTGCCATGGTTGTACCTTCTTTCATATCGTTTTTCGGGTGGAGCTCGTTGTCCAGCGCCTGGGTCACGAACTCAGCCATTGTCATGTCGTGGGCGTCGAGATACTCCCGCACCTGAGCATGCAGGGCGGCGTCGATCTTGACCGTGATGCCCTTCTTGTTTTCTTCGTTCATTGCTCTGAATCCTCCATATATTGAACGATCGCTGCCTCAACCAACTCTTCGAGAGACAGATTCGTCTCTGAGCACTGTTGCAAAAGCGCTTCCGCATACTGTTGCGGGATCTCTATTTCAAACATTTGTCACCTCCAGGATCGTCAGGTCATATGTTGCTGTCCCTGCACCGGCTCCTCATGGTCGTCGATCTTATGACCCAGGGCGAGGCGCTTTCGCAGGAGCTGTTTGCGTCGTCGCGAATCCACGCGGATGCCCTGGGGATTTGTTGTCACGGCCTGCTCCCGGAAGATGCGGGAGGCGTGGCGCAGGAGCTTCGTTGCCGCCAGAAGAATCGACGGATCACGTTGCTCGTCCATGCGGTCGATGAGGTACTGCGCGTAGACATTGCCCTGCGCGGCGGAGGATTCCATCCAGTGCAGGGCTTCATCCTTGCCTTGCGGAACTTCCCGGCCTTGCAGGTACAGCTTGCCAAGGGCGTACTGTGCATAGGCGTCGCCCTGCTCTGCCGCCTGTCGGAACCACGCGACGGCGGTTTTCGTATCTTTTTCCACAAGCTCTCCGGTTAAGCACAGTTTCCCGAGTCGGTACATCGCGCGGGTGTCGTCGCGGGCGACGGCTTTCTCCAATTCCTCCACGGAAACAGGAGTGTTCTCTGTCTCACTGTCCTCGAAGCTGATAATGCCGAGACGGACGTTCTCCGCTTCCTGGATTACCATGTTCTTGATGGCACGGAAGTCTTTCTGGTTAGAGAGCGGGAGCCGCTTTCGCGGGCTGTCCTTGTAGTACGCCTCCAGTTCATCTCGCAGTTTGTTCCACGCCTCATAGCAGGCGGCGACCTCCGGCTGCTTTGCCAGCTCGTTCACGACACTGTCCACGATCTCCTTGACGTTCTTCGGCAGATACCCATACTGCTTTTTCCCCTTGGTCTTCCCCAAAGCGATCACCAGCTCCTGCATCTGCTGTTCAATCACCGGGCTGTCGCACACCTGCCCCTGCATCTTTTCGATCAGGCTTCGCATGGTTTCCCGCGCCTCACCGGTAAGCTCTTTGTACGAAAGATCTTTTTGCACATAGAGCTGATGCATATCCTGCTTGAAGATCTCATTTGTCATAACAGAGCGCATGGCTTTTACGCCGGATTCGTTCAAGAATCCCTGTTTTGAATCATCGCTCCAGAGCATCATATGGACATGTGGATGGTAGCCCTCATCATGAAAAGCTGCATACCAATGCAGATGCTCCGGTGAGATACGCATGGCCGCTGCAAAGTCCGCGTGATGTGCCATCAACAGATTGCGCCAGCTTTCGGCCCTGTCATAGCCAAGGCGGGCGGCGTCCGCGCGGCACAGCGAGTAGATGAACGTCCAGGTGTTTCCTCTGTGCGCTTCAAGTTCCCGTATGGCCGCGTCCAGATCCACATGGAGCGAGGAACTGAACAAACCGTGCTCGCCATGTTTCTCAGCGCGGGGCCGGGTGGCGATGTACTTCATATACACGTCCCCGTCCTGAATCGTATGCGCGTTGCGGTCGAGTGCCGCTGAGAGAAAAGCCGAGGCGTTTCCCGCGGTCGGTTTTGCGAGATAGTCTTCGTACTCAAACAGCTCTTTTGAATCCGGGAAGTCATGCAGGACGTCCG
Organism: uncultured Lachnospiraceae bacterium; assembly: GCA_902803635.1. Taxonomy (GTDB): domain Bacteria; phylum Bacillota; class Clostridia; order Lachnospirales; family Lachnospiraceae; genus Chordicoccus. The sequence continues at coordinate 7,146 of CADCQU010000284.1, forward strand.
CAATCAGAGCTTTCTGTTTCCCTGTCGCAGGCGCGTTGTTCTCGATGAGCTCCACTCCCTCCCGCGTAGCAATATATTTCATATACGCACCGCCGCCTCCGGCCTTGATATAGCCGCACTTCTGGATGAGCTTCGCCATATGCTACAGAGACTTCTGAAAGATCAGGTCATCCTTGAAGCTGATTTCACCGTGCGTCTCCTTCACCTCACGCAGACTGCGATTGTGCAGACGCTCATAGGTTTCCACATCCATGTCCGTATCGGCGGCGAGGATGTGATTGCCGATGTTGCTCTCCACCGCCAGCTTGAACAGCAGCCTGCCGATCCGGTCAGCGAACATGCCCAGTGTTCCCTGCAAGACGGAACCGAGGACGCGCGGCAGGTAGTATTCTGCGTACCTGGCATGAAGATAGCCGTTGTAAAAGAGAACGGCTTTCTCTATAAACTCGCTCATGCTCTTGCAGTTGTCCTGTCGGAAGCTCTCGGCTACGATTTCTTTTGTCTCCGGTGCAATCCAAAGCGGGAATTTGATCTTTCCCTCAACCACAGGCAAAACACCTCCAAAACTGCGCAGGAACCCCGCTTTTTCCCTTCAACGATCGGGCTTTTCCCATTGTCACAACCCCCTTCCTTCGATTTTTTGTCCTTTAGGAACCCCCTTTCGGAAAGCCGTAACTGCCCGCACTGCGGGCAGAAGTGGGCGAGGCGGGGCGCGAAGCGACCCCGCCTCTTTCTCCTGCCTCGCCCCCTCGGGTCTGCGCTTCATCCCGTCACAGCACTCGCGGCCAGTCTCTCAAGCGAAAAGCTCAGCAGTTCAGTCCCGACGCGTTGGAGGAAAAAGTCCTTCATCTTTTCGCCCAGCATCCTGCGCTCATCTTTCGTCA
>CADCQU010000285.1 GCA_902803635.1 uncultured Lachnospiraceae bacterium
TACAGAGTGTATCACAATGTATCGATAAAGTAAATATAATTATTTTAAATATATTTTCATGGTTTTACTATTGTTATCGACTATATGCACGACCCTCCCCCACGGCGGATCTTCCGGGTTGTTGTAGATGATCCAGAGCACGGGAATGCCCTCGGCCAGGCTCTCCGGCGGGTACAAGGCATAACCGTCCGTAAGCACGATGATGGCGGTGGGCCGCTCCTCCTCCGAAAAATTCGGAAGGTAGCGGAAAATGGCCCCGAAGCTCGTCCCACCCCCGCCGACCGGCGTAATCTTAAGAAGCTCCTCCACGCTCTCGAAGGGAACCGGCTCCGAGACGCCGGTATCAAAGAAGGAAAGCATCCCCGAGAGGTGGTTGAAAACAAGAAGCGCCTGGCGGATCTCGAAGAGCACGTCCGAAAGCTCCCCCATGCCGACCGAGCCGGAGGTGTCCACGCAGAACCACAGCCGTTCAAGCCTCTCCCCCTCCTGCTCGGCAAAGGCCGGCATGACGTAATCGCTCTCTGCGTACCGTTTGTCCGACGGGAAGAAGCTGTAGTCATAGCTGTCATGGAAAATCTGGATAAAATCGTGGAGAGCCGCCCGCCAGTCCACCTGGGACTCCCGCGAAAGCTCCTGCACATAGTCCCGGATGGAGGGCGGCAGCTCCTCCGCCGAGTACTTCCGCGCAGCCTCCCGCGTCAGGCTCTTCCAGAAATCCTCGCAGGCGTCCGTCTCCTCCACGGTCTTCCAGCTGTCATGCGAATCGAGGGTATGGCCGCCATCGCCCGGCAAGGTCTTCCTCTCCAGAAGGAGCCGGTAGACCTCCTCCGCACTAAAGAGGTACCCCTCCCGCCCGTCTGGCGTCTTGTGCATCGCCACGTCCCCGTCCACCGTAAACTCCCGCACCCCCATGGCAAGCAGGATGTTAGAGTTCACAACAATATCCGTAGCGATATTAAAAAGAAGCGGATGAAGCCCCTTCCCGCGCAGGCAATGCGAGAGCGAGCAGTGGAGCACCTCGTGCAGCATGACAAACTGCATCTCCTCGTCCGAGAGTCTTTCGGCAAATGCAGGATCAAACAGCAAATGCTTCATGTCGGTACATGCCGTCCCGCAGTTTACCAGTCCCATTTGCAAATGCATCAGTAAATGCCCATAAAAAGGGTACCGCGTAAGGACCTGGCTCCTTACGCGGGTCATTTTTCGAAGAATCTCCCTCTTTTGTTCCTGAGAAACAGCCTCCATTCCCCCTCCTCCTCATCCATAAGCAAAACGTCCCCTTTTTTCGGGGTGAGCGACCCGCTACAGCCACTCCTCTTGCCTCCCCCTCAGGGGGAGGTGGCACGGCGTAGCCGTGACGGAGAGGGGCCGCCGCTCCTCAGGCAATTAAGATATCCCCTCTCATTCTGTAGCTGCTAAAAGCCTGCCCCCTCTCAGTCGGCTTCGCCGACAGCTCCCCCTCAGGGGGAGCCAAGTGTGACGGAGAGGGGCCTCTTGAAACGCACAGCCGTTTTATTTTTTCTGCCGTCCCAGCCAGGTGCGGAACTCCGGAACCATCATCAGCTTCTCCCGCATCCCCTCCATCTCCAGAAGCTCGTTGTAGAGCACCACCTGGAAATCCATCGGGAAACGGGCCGCGTAGCGGCAGGCATTTGTCAATTCCTCCCGGGGAAGCTCCTTCTTCCCCGAAATATAGTACACCATCGTGGAGACGAGGGCATAGAGAACGTCCGGTTTTGCGGGATACTTCGGCTGCTTCCCGGCAAATATCTCCTCCGTCGGGGGCAGATCCCGGTAGACGTTACACCAGCCCTCGAACGCTACCGCCGCGCCGACGCCGATGCAGGCCCCAAGGAGGTAGTGCAGCTCACCCGGAAGATTTCCATCCCCGGCCACCCCGGACGCGAAAAGAAGCTCCGAGACGAAGGCCCAGGTTCGGGGCGTCGGATAGGCCACCTCCTCCTTCCCCTCCGGCTCGCAGTAGAGCTTCGACTGATCGTACGAGAGGTAGCCCAAAACCAGCGGGTGGATCCGGCTGCGCACCGCCCAGCTCCTCCAGGAGTCGAAGTGGACGTCAATCTGAAAATGCAGCATACGGTTCGCCAGGGCATTTGGCATGCGGAAGGCAACGCTCCGGTCCGTGGTGCGGTTGCCCGCCGCAAGGATAATCGTATTGTCCGGGAGCCTGTGCTCTCCGACGGTCCTATCAAGCGTGATCTGGTAGGCCGCCGCCTGCACGCTCTGGGGA
>CADCQU010000286.1 GCA_902803635.1 uncultured Lachnospiraceae bacterium
CGGTGACATTTTTCAAAAAAATTGCTCCCAAACGAAACCCGCAGCCCTCCAAAAGAGAGCCGCGGGTTATCTGGAAATTTTTATTCTTGCATTCACTCCTTAAGATGGATTCGTTTTTCCGTATTCTGGTAGGTTTCGGGAACCACGCCATTCAGATTGTTCTCAATGAATTCGGACAGCACGATGTTGTCCGTTTTTCCGACATCCGCAATAATTTCCGCATCATCCGCAAACATCGAGAAATTGTCTCCACCCGTGAGCAGATAGCTGCTGGAGGCGACCGTATACTCGGCCTCCGGATTCAGCGGCTCCCCATTGACCAGGACGTCACGCACTCTGCGCTCGCCCTCGATTCCAAGGTAATTCCCCTTCTCATTTGTCTTCACCGGAGTCTCCACGCTAAGATCCACCGTGTACTCCAAGCCAGATACCTGTAAGAACCCATTGTTGGTCTCCGGAGTCTTGCGGACTCCGAATTCCAGGGCATCCAGCAGGACCTGCCCCTTCATCTTCGCAACCTGAACATCATTGGAATACGGAAGGACATTCAGTACGGTGTTGAAAGTAATCTCCCCGGCCGGCAGCTCGTTTCTGACAGAGCCCGCATTAATCAGTCCAATGTCACTCTTTCCGCTCTCACGGAACGCATCCACCACCAGCTCACACAAGCCGTTTTCGTTGTGGCCCTTGGAATAACCGGTCTCATCGTCACGAACGATCATAGGAAAGGCGACTTCGCCGACCTTTCGGTTCATCACATCTGCGTAGGAAGCGGTGATGTCCTCCAGAAACTGGTGCATCCCGGCCTCCACATAGCGTTCCTTATTCTTGCGGGTAACCGTGATTGCCTCAATGCCCTCCATCCAGTCCTCCGGTGCCGGAACCTCATCATATAAATTGGTCGAAATCGAATGGTCCGGATGCAGGATCACCGTACCGATATTCTTGAAATAACTCCCGGTCTGTACCATGGGGATTTCCTTCCCCTCCGCGTCCTGTACCATGACGTTGTAAACCTGGTGGGAGTGGGCATCGATGACGGCATCAAGCCCCTTCAAATGCGAAACGACAACCGGGCTGCGGAAGGCCGTCGTAAAAGTATCGAGGTCTCCCAGGTGCGAAAGCAGGATCACATAATCCGCACCCTCCTCCCGCGCCTCGTCAATCGATTCCTGAATGCAGGCAACAAGCGGTTCGCCGGATTCATCCTGCTTGAAATCATACATCGGGTTCCCCAAATCATCGATGAGGTCATGGATCCCGGACTTGCTGAAAGTAGTCGGCGTATCTACGCCGACAAATGCCACCTTCGTGTCCCCGCAGGTCAGCATCTTATAGGGATCAAAGACCGTCTTCCCATCCGGCGTGCAGAAATTGCAGCAAATGTATCCGCAGTTCAGATGTTCCGCGAGATCGTCCACCACGTCCATGCCATAGTCAAATTCATGGTTCCCGGGGATTGCAACATCATAGCCGGCCTCGTTCATGATGCGGACAGGCTCCTTCCCCTTGGTTAGAGAACCAAGAGGCGCCCCCTGGGCCGCATCCCCGGCATCCACCAGAAGGACATGCTCATACTGCTGCTCCAGTTCCTTCTTCATCAGCATCAGCCCGTCATAGCCGATATCCCGGTCATAGTAGCTATGCACGTCATTTGTAAAGAGGATCGCTATGGAAGGATCTTTCTCGTGCGGCTGGCTCTGTGCCGTGGAAGAATCCTCCCCGTGGGACTGGCTCTCCGCCGCGGAAGAATCCACCTCCTGCGGCGTGCTCTCCGCCATAGAAGATTCTACCTGCGGCTTGCTCGTAGTCGCGGAAGATTCCACTTCCTGCGGCTTGCTCACAGCTGCAGAAGATTCCTTCCCCTGTGACTGGCTCGCAGCTCCCCCGCAAGCGGAAACTCCCAGGATGACAAATATGGCCAACGCCAATATCATCACCAATGCTCTCAGTTTTTTCATTTGTCTCCTCCTTCTCATCAATAGAAGTAAATGTGCCCGGTCCCCCCCGCATCGGCAATCTTCCCGGCTTCCTCTGAAGAAACAAAAAGCCGCCTCACTGCCAAAGCGGGAAGTACAAGTTGATTGGAATAATTATAACATTTCCTCCTGTACATTCAATAGCGATTGTAAAAATCTCTATCCGGCGTTACAATGGAGAGAGTATGGAGAATACCCCGGTGCAAATAATCCTCCGGTTATTCTCATGCAGTGGCTAATATTTTATGAATAAAGGGAGGTAGCTAACATGACATTTCCAAATGCTGCCAGCGGTGTAAAAAAGCTTTTCATCGCTGAAATCCTGCACATCATCGGTATGATTTGCGTGGCCATCGGGGGTACATTTACAATCGCGCTGAGCGTTACAGATGTGCAATCCGCGGGAGCATTTGCCGGCTCCGGAGCGGTTGCCGCAGTCGGCGCAATCGTACTTCTGGTTGCGTTTATCATCCAGTTCATCGGCCTTTCTCAGGCAAGCAAAGATGAGTCCCAATTCCTCAAATCGGCCTTTACCTTTGCCATCGTTGGAATCATCATTGCGATAGCATCTGCGTTCTTCCCGTTTTTCTACTTTGTCAGGGAAATCATCGTCCTTTTCATTTTCTGGTTCACGATTGCGGGCATTATGGAGCTCGCCGCCCGCCTGGGGGATGAGGACGTTCTGAGCTTTGGAAAGAAAACATCCTACATCATTCTTGCCACATATATCATCGGCATCATCCTTGCCTTCCTTCAGTTCACCCCGATTGCCTCTGTGCTGGTCATCATTTCGGTGGTTCTGGAACTGATCGGCATCATCTGCGTTTTGGTGTTCTACGCGAAAGCGAAGAATATGCTGGAAACAAAATAAGGCAAATGGAGAGCCGCGGCAATGCCTTTGCTGCCTGCGCAGATTCATTCGCATCGCCGACAGGCTTGCCACAGCAAATGAAACAAACCTAAAAAATACGACCTGTACGGTTGGCTCAAAAAGTAACATTTTTTGTCATTCTGAGGTGCGAAGCGCCGAAGAATCCCGTTAAACGTAGCGAAAAAATACGGGATTCTTACGGAAAACAGTCCACTGGACTGTTTTTCGCATACTAAGGTATCGCTTCGCTCAGAATGACAAACCTTTCATCTTGAAAGCGAACCTTTATTATGCCTTCAACCGTACAGTTGGAAAAAATAAGGGACTGCCGCACGAATCAGCGTGGCAATCCCTTATTTTCATATGCGACTCAAAATCACCTCAGGCCGGCATCGGCAGCGTCCGCTGGTACGCCTGGGCGGCCTCATAGTAATCATACATCGCCGCCATCGCGTTCTTCTCCAACTGGTCCTGGGAATTTTGCAGGCAAATGCCCACATAGTCGAGGGCCGAAAGCCAAAGCTCCGTATCGCCCGCAGCCGTCGTCACGTTTATGATATACGGTTCGCCAATCCTGTGCGCCCAAATGCCGGGAATCGTTACGCAGTAGCGGCCGTTGGAACGCATGATCTCCTTCGGCTCGTCATAATTGATTGCAGCCATAAAAGCACCCGTATAGCCCTCCACCGGAGTAAAAAAGACCTTGAGGGAAATGTCCGAGTCAAGCCGCAGCGAGAAGCTAATCGCCTGGATGTCCGCACTCCGCTGCCTCACGACAAAGCTGGGGTCGACGTGGAGGGCTGTTGTGATCTCATTCAGTCTATCCCCCGAATAATCAACCGTAGTATTCGATGTCACCGGGACATGTGCCGAATCCTCGCCGCCGAGGCTCCAGCCATTTACCTCGGAAAGATAACTCTGCATATGGTACCCGTAGTTGGCAAGCGCATTTGCAAGTTCAAAGGCCTCCGGTTCAATCCCATCAATGTTTGGGAGAGCAATTATATAATCCTCCACCGTATAGCCATCCAGTTCCTGCGTCTCCTCCGTGCCGTTCACCGTATAATGGAAGATGGCCTTGATCGGATCTGCCATTTGAATGGAGCTTACGTGGCAGGTAAACCCGTAGAGCCGCCCGTCCTGGTTCATGAACTCAGGATTGTAAAAAGCCTTCTCTACATTTGCCGCATCCCCGTTTACGATAAATTCCATGTAGCTGTCCTCGTAATCGCACCCGGCAATTTCGGGAAGCTTCAGGAAGAAATTTACGCCGATCTGCCCGCCTAAGAGGAGGCTTGCCCTCACAAATGACGGTTCATCGTCAGAGTAGTCATCATAGTAGGAGCGTTCGTAGTCCTCACTGGAGGTTGGATAGGCAGAGCTTAATTCTTCCGCCCTGTCTTCCTCGCTCCAAAAATGATCTTCGCGAATCGTGTCATCACCTTTCAGAAAATAACCGTAAGCCGGATCATCTTCAACGGTGAGATCGTCCCACGTCACATCCACATTGTAATACATGCGCCCGATTTTCACGATGTTCCAGGCATGCGGATGCAGGCCTCTTCCTTCCAAGTTCTCAGCCTCCCCCCCAATTATCCTCGCATCGATCCCCGCTTCGAGACACATACGATAAAACAGATTCGCATACCCCTGGCAGACGGCCGTTTGCTCTATCAGTGCTCCGTAGGCAGTAAACTGCGTCACATTCTCGTCATCCTCTAAATAGTCATAGGTCGTGTTCCGGCAAATGAAATCATGTATCGCTTTCACTTTCTCGTAGTC
>CADCQU010000287.1 GCA_902803635.1 uncultured Lachnospiraceae bacterium
CCGTCTCTCCGCGCTCTCCGACCGGCCCTTCCGGACCAGTGCGACGATGTCGCCGGTTTCCTGTTCGAGAAGCGCCCGGAGAACGTGCGCCCCCAAAAAGCCGGTGGCTCCCGCAAGAAGGATCTTCTTTGCGGGCTCCTCCAGGGCCGCCTCCTCGACATTTGCCATGACATTGTGTTCGAGCACGGCCTTGATCTCCGGCGTATCCGAGGATTTGGCAAATGCCTCCGCCGAAGCTTCCTCGTCCTCCGCCGGCGCCTCGTCCGCAGGTTTGCCCTGCCGCGAAAGGACGTGCCTCTCCATTGCCGCCACCGTGGGATACGAGAAGACATCCTGGTAGGCAATGGGCAGGTTCTTCACCATCGCGCCCATGGCCACCTTGGAGGCCAGCATGGACGTGCCGCCCGCGTCGAAGAAGTCCTCGTCGAGGCCAATCTCGGACAGGCCAAGCGCGCGGGCAAAGAGGGCTGCAATGTCCTTCTGAAGCTCCGTCTTCGGCTTGCGGCCATTTGCATTCGCACTTGCCGGCTGCTTCCGCTCCGGCGTGGGAAGGGCCTTCTTGTTGACCTTCCCGTTGGCGGTGAGCGGCAGCTCCGTCAAATGTACGTAGACTGCGGGTACCATGTAGGCCGTGAGGGTCTTCCGAAGGTGCGCCGAGAGCGCCTCCTCGTCCACCGGGGCCTTGGCCACATAGTAGCCGACGAGGTACTGGCCGTCGCCCTCGCCGAGCACCCGGACCACGCTCCGGTCGATGCCCGGGAAGGTGTTCATGACGTTCTCAATGCCGTCGAGCTCGACGCGGAGGCCGCGGATTTTCACCTGGTTGTCGTTCCGGCCGCAGTGCATAATCTCGCCGGCTGCGTTGTAGTACGCGATGTCGCCGCTCCGGTAGGCGCGGGTGGAGTGCTCCTTCGAGGCCGCGCTTTCCACCGCGCCCTCCGGCAGGAAGACCTCCCTTGTCTTCTCCGGAAGGCCGACGTAGCCCTGGCCTACGCAGTCGCCGGCGATGACGAGCTCGCCGCGCATGTACTTCGGAAGGATGTTGCCGAAGCGGTCGCGGATGAGGAAGCGCGTGTTGGACGACGGCCCGCCGATGGTAACGTACCTCCCCTCCAGCGTTCCGATGCTCACGGAGACGCAGGTCTCGGTCGGCCCGTAGGAGTTGAACATGATGCCCGCAAAGCCCTTGTCCCGGAGCTTTTCGAAGAGGCCCTTCGGGAAGGGCTCCGCCCCGAGGATGACGGCCCGCAGCTGCCCGAAAAGCTTCTCGACCATCGGGATTTCAAGGAGCGAGAGCATGTAGGACGGCGTGCACTTCATCATGTCGACGTGCGTCCGCTCCATCATGTCCGCAAGAAGCATCGGGTTGTGAATTTCCTCCTCCGTCGCCATGGCGACCGTCTTCCCGTGGAAGATCGGCATCATCTCCTCGATGATGGAGACGTCGAAGGTGATGGCCGCCAGCGCAAGCCAGACCGTGGAGTTGTCCACGTAGGCGTGCGCGAGCGTGTTCTTGTCGTTGTAGTCGAGAAGGTTCCGAAGGTTCCTGTGCATGATTTCCACGCCCTTCGGGTTCCCGGTCGAGCCGGACGTGTAGATGCAGTAGGCAAGGTCGTCCGGGGTGAGGTCCGGGTTGACGAAGAGGCCTGGGATTTCGCCTGCCGCCGAAGCAGAGACCGCCGCATCCGACGCTGCCGAAGCGTCCGCCGCCGCAGAAGCCGAGGCTGCCGCATAGACCTCCTCTAAAAGTATGACTTTGACACCCTTCGCCTCGAAGACCTCCCGGCGTTTTGCGTAAAGCTCCTCCTCGGTGAAGAGTACCCGAATCCCGGCATCCTCCAAAATGAACGAAATCCGCTCGTCCGGGTAGCCCGGCTCCATTCCGACGAAGGCCGCGCCCGCAAGCATGGTACCCTGTCGGAGGGCGTAGACGTCCTCCGTCCGGTCCATGTACATGCCAACCTTGTCGCCGCGCCCGATGCCGAGCGACCGCAGGGTGTCCGCGATGCGGCCGGCCCGCCGTCCAAGCTCCGCAAAGGTGACCCGCCTGTTTCCACTGATGGAAATCACGGCGACCTTGTCTGCATTTGCCTGCACCGCGTCCACAAACCGCGAGGGCGCAAGCGCCTCCCGCACCGTGACCTCAGTATCGTTGAAGGCGGCCAGCTCCATTTGCATCGCATCCGTGAGGAACGAAACCTCGTCCACGCGGTACTTTACAAGGAACTGCGCCACGGCATAGTCAAAGCTCTCGACCAGGCTCTTGATATATTCCGCAGAGAACCGCTTCTCATCGTACTCGATCGCGTACTGGATTTCGTCGTCCCGGAGCGCGATGGTCACGTTGAGCGGGGCCTTCGCCGCCCCCAGGTCCACGGGAACCAGGGCCGACGGCTTCCCGCAGAAGCTGTCGAAGGCGAACTCGTCGCCCTGGAAGGCAAAGAGCACGTCCGCGTTGACGGCCATCTGCCGGTGGAGCTCCGCGAAGGAGTAGAGGTCCCAGGACTGGGTGTCGAGGAGCTGCGCGCCCAAAGCCTTCACATACGCCTCGACGCTCTCCCCGGCCTTCGCCGCCGCCACGATGGGGATGGTCTTGACCAGCATGGCAATCGTCCGCGTAAGGCGCGAGTCCGAACGCCCATTGTAAATTCCCGCGAAGGCCACGCTCGGGGTTCCCAGATACGCATTCAGCAAATGCCCGAACGCCGCGGAGAAGAAGGCATTTGTCGAAAGCCCGCGCTTTTTGCAGAACTCGCGAACGGCATTTGCACCGGCAAATGTCCCCGTCCATGCATAAGTACCCGAGGCGGCATCGTTTTTCGAAGGCGCGGCGGTTCCGTCCGCGACGTCCCCCAGCGGGAGCGACTGGAGCTCGGCCTCGCCGAGAAGCTTCCCGTAGTATTCCTTCGCCTTCTCGATATTTTCCGTGCTTCTGGCGTGCGCCTCCGTAAGCACGGCCTCGTAGGCGGTGTACGTCTCCGTCTCCGGCGTCCCGCCCTCGTAAGCAAGCGCGACGTCCCCAAGGAAGATGCCCATGGACGTGCCGTCCGAGATGATGTGGTGCATCTCCGCGAAGAGGTACCGCTTCCCGTCCGCCGCCGTAAGAAGCTTCATTCTAAAGAGCTGCCCGCCGAGGATGCGGAACGGCCGAATCAGCCCGGCCTTCGCCTCCTCGATCGAGCCGATGGAAAGCTCCTCGATCATGCTCTCGTCGAAGGAGTCGTCCCCGTCCATCCGGCGCATCCGCGCCTCGCCCTCCTCGCTGAGGAAGAGCCGCATTTTCAGGATCGGATGCGCGTGCACCGCCGCCACGATGGCCTTTTTGAGACGGGCCGTATCGAGCGAGGGGTCAATCTCCAGGATGACCGGGATATTGTAAATGCAGGAATCCGGTCTCGCAATGGATTCCACATAGATGCCTTCCTGCGTCTTCGAGAGCGGGTAGTCCGCCTGTACGGCAAGGTCCTCCGCCGTGTCCGCTCCACCCGCCTTCGTCCTTTCGATAAAGGCCTCCAGCCGCTCGACGGTGTTCTGTTCCTTGAGGTCCCGCGTGGAGAAGGCCATGTCGAAGGCCTTGGACAGAAGAACGTTGAGACGGAGTGCCCCAACCGAGGAGAGGCCGACCTCGTAGATGTCGTTGGTGATGCCGAACTCGCGGTGGCCCACCACGTCGGCCACGCACTCGAAGATCCTCGTCTGGATTTCGGTGGCCGGCGGCACGACCTCGGCCATTTGCCGGACGGGCTTCGGAAGGGCCCGTTTGTTGACCTTCTGGTTCTGGTTCAGGGGGATCGCGTCGAGCTGCATCGTCACGGCCGGCACCATGTAGGCCGGCTTCCGCTCGCGGATGAAGGCCCCGAGGGCCTCCACGTCCACCTCCGCGTCGGAGACCACGTAGGCGGCGATGAACTTCTCGCCCGTCCCCTCGTCCTCGAAGGCCTGCACGGTGGCGTCCTTGATGCCCGGGAACTCGCGGATCACGCCCTCGACCTCGGAGAGCTCGATGCGGAAGCCGCGGACCTTCACCTGGCCGTCCCTCCGGCCGATGAAGTCAACATTTCCGTCCGGAAGGAGCCGCACGATGTCGCCGGAGCGGTAGGCGCGGATAAACCGCTCCTCCTTGTCAAATGGATTCTCGATAAAGACCTTCGCCGTGAGGTCCGGACGACCGAGGTACCCGCGGCCGACACCGCGGCCTGCGATGAGAAGCTCGCCGGGGACAAGCGGGGGCAGGCGGCGAAGGTTCTCGTCCACCACGTAGCATCTGTAATTGCCGATCGGCCTTCCGATGGGCACGCGCTCGTACATGCGCTTCACGGGCATGGCCGTCGCGAGGATCGTGCACTCCGTGGGACCGTACACGTTGTATAAGTCCGGGCCGTCTGCCGATACCGGAACCGGCACCAGCTTCTCGCCGCCGACGGAAAGGTAGCGAACCTTCGGAAGGGTGGCCGTGGTATACATTTGCCGGCCCACCTGGGTCGTGATGAAGGAGTGGGTGATCTCGTTCCGGTTGAGCCAGTCCTCCAGGGCCAGGAGGTCGAGGCGGATTTCCTCCTCCACGATGCAGACGGCCGCCCCGGTGGTGAGCGCCGGGTACTGGTCCATCATGTTCGCGTCAAAGCCGTAGCTTGCGTAGGCCGCCACGCGGCAGGTCTCGTCAAGCCTGTAGTATTCCCGATACCAGCCGCAGAAATTCGCGAGGTTCTGGTGCTCCAGGACCACGCCCTTCGGCACGCCGGTGGAGCCGGAGGTGTACAGCAGAATAAACGCATCACTCGGTTTCGGGTTTTCCAGCATGTGCTCCGCCGCCGGAAGACTGTCAATCTGGTCGATAAAGAGGACCCGTCCCTCGTAATGCGGGATGCGGTCCATAAGGCTCCGGTCGGCGATGACCAGGGCCGCCTTCGCGTCGTCAATCATGAATTCGAGGCGCTCCGGCGGATAGCTCGGGTCAAGCGGCTGGTAGGCCGCGCCGGATTTTAAAACGCCCAGCGAGGCGGTCGTCATGTACGGGCAGCGCGGGATGAGGACGGAAACCACACTCCCCCGGCCGATGCCATTTGCCGACAAATAGGCCGCCACGCGCTCGGAAATTTCGTCCACCTCGCGGTAGGTCAGCCGTACGTCCTTGAAGAGAACCGCCAGATTGTCCGGATGCGCCGCAACCGAGGCCCTGAAGAGGGAGACAATATCCAATACGGGGTAGTCCTTTGCCGTCGCGTTGAGAGCGTCCATCTCCAGGATGGCCTCGTCCGTCGTGAGGCAAATGTCCCCGAGCCTTCTTCCCTCGCCAAGCCCTGCCACCAGCAGCGCATAGACGTTGGCCATGCGGCGGACCGTGTCCTTCCGGAACTTTTCAGCCGCGTACTCGAAGCGAAGGTCGTAGTCGCCGTCCCGGCGCTTCATCACGTGGAGCGTCAGGGAAGCCATCACGTCGTCCGCCGGGAAGATTTCCATCGGCAGGCTCCGCCCGTTGATCTCGACACCCTCGAACATCTCGCCCTGGTAGACGAAGAAATTGTCCGGGTGGATGCCGAACTCGCCAAACAGCGCGACCAGGTCCACGGTATCATGCCCTACCAGTTCATGGAAGAGCGTCTGGATTTCCTGCAGGAAAATACCGCCCTCCCTTGCATCGTCCACCTTCACGAAGACCGGCAGGTTATGCACC
>CADCQU010000288.1 GCA_902803635.1 uncultured Lachnospiraceae bacterium
GAACGGCGAGAACACCGCCATCTTCTTCGGCCTGTCCGGCACCGGCAAGACCACGCTGTCCACCGATCCGAAGAGACTGCTGATCGGCGATGACGAGCACGGCTGGGACGACAACGGCGTCTTCAACTTTGAGGGCGGCTGCTACGCCAAGGTCATCAACCTCGACAAGGAATCTGAGCCGGACATCTACAACGCGATCAAGAAAGACGCGCTGCTTGAGAACGTCACGGTCGACGCTGACGGCAAGATCGACTTCGCCGACAAGAGCGTCACGGAGAACACCCGTGTCTCCTATCCGATCGAGCACATCGAAAAGATCGCCAAGAACGTCAACGGCAAGTCCGCCGGCCCGGCTGCTGACAATGTCATCTTCCTCAGCGCTGACGCTTTCGGCGTCCTGCCGCCGGTCTCGATCCTGACTCCGGAGCAGACCCAGTACTACTTCCTGAGCGGCTTCACAGCCAAGCTCGCCGGCACGGAGCGCGGCATCACAGAGCCGACCCCGACCTTCTCGGCCTGCTTCGGCCAGGCGTTCCTGGAGCTTCATCCGACCAAGTACGGCGAGGAGCTTGTCAAGAGGATGCAAATGAGCGGTGCGAAGGCGTACCTCGTGAACACGGGCTGGAACGGCAGCGGCAAGCGTATCTCCATCAAGGATACCCGCGGCATCATCGACGCCATCCTGAACGGCGCGATTAAGAACGCCCCGACGAAGACTATCCCGTACTTCAATTTCGAGGTTCCGACGGAGCTCGAAGGCGTTGCCACCGAGATCCTCGATCCGCGCGACACCTACGCCGACCCGACCGTCTGGGACGAGAAGGCCAAGGACCTCGCCGGCCGTTTCATCAAGAACTTCAAGAAGTATGAAGGCAATGCCGCCGGAAAGGCCCTTGTCGCCGCCGGCCCGCAGCTTTGATATTTTGAATAGTTGACAAATGTAAGAAGGAGCGGCCATCCGAAGGGGTGGTCGCTCCTTTTATATTTGGGAATGGGGGGATTTACCCCCTCTGTTATCTGTCGCAAAACTTGCGGGGGGCTTCCTGGGGAAAAATCAGCCACAATCCCCTGAAAATGGCATTTGTGGCTGATTCTGCGGGAACCGGTCAGAGGAAAAATCAGCCACAATCCCCTGAAAATGGCATTTGTGGCTGATTCTGCGGGAACCGGTCAGAGGAAAAATCAGCCACAATCCCTCATAAATGGCATTTGTAGCTGATTCTGCGGATGCAGCCTCCATTTTGCGCAGATGTTAAAAAATACCATATCTTTAGTTTTTTTGGAGATATGGTAAGTTATTTTTTGCTAAGAATACGGAAGATTGAAGAATTTAACTCTTGACGGAATAATAATTGATGATATACTTTACCATAAGTGAATCTTTTATAGAGTTATGGTAAAGTATGTTACAAAGGGAGTCCTTTTATGTTGATTGGAAGGGAGAAGGAGGCGGCTGTCCTTCTGGAGGCTGCGGAGAAGGAGGAAGCGCAATTTGTCGCCGTCTATGGCCGGAGGCGGGTCGGGAAGACATACCTTGTCCGGGAGACCTTTAAGGGACGCTTCACCTTCCAGCACGCGGGCATCTATAAGGGGACGAGGACGCAGCAGCTCTCGGCCTTTTTCGATGCGCTGCGGGAAGCCGGGCTTCCGGAGGGTTTTGAGGAGCCGAAGGACTGGCTGGGGGCCTTTCGCCTCCTGAAAGAAATTATTCGGCGGAGCACGCAGAAGAAGAAAATCCTCTTCCTCGATGAGCTTTCATGGATGGACACGCCGAAATCCGACCTGATTAAGGCGTTGGAATATTTTTGGAATTCCTGGGCCTCGGCCCAGAACGATGTCCTTCTCATCGTGTGCAGTTCCGCCACGTCCTGGATGCTCAGCAAGGTCATCCACAACAAGGGAGGCCTCTATAATCGGTTAAGCAGGCAAATCCTTCTGCGGCCGTTTTCTCTTTCGCAGTGCAGCGCATATGCTACGGCGAAGCAGTATGCTTTTTCGACCACCCAGATGATGGAACTCTACATGGTTTTTGGAGGGGTTCCCTTCTACTGGGGGCTTCTGGAAAAGGGGCTTTCCGTTGCGCAGAACGTGGACCGCCTCTTTTTTGCGGAGGATGCGCCTCTTCGGGACGAGTATGCCTACCTGTTTGCTTCGATTTTCCGCCAGCCGAAGGACTATCTGGAGATTATTGAGACTCTTGCCAAAAAGAAAAAGGGCCTCACGAGAAATGAGATTCTCGAAAATTGCAAGCTCACCGGCTCTGGCATTTTCTCCCAGCGGCTGGCAGAGCTGGAAAGCTGCGGTTTTTTGCGGGAGTACCATGCATTTGGCAAGAAGACGCGGGACAGCCTGTACCAGCTGACCGACCCATTTGTCCTGTTTCACCACCATTTCCTGACGATGCGGCATGACGATCCGGCCTTCTGGTCGCACCAGCTCAACACGCCGGCGGTGAACACCTGGGCCGGGTTGTCCTTCGAGATGCTCTGCCTCCTTCATGTGGAGCAGATCAAGCGGAAGCTGGGCATTTCCGGGGTTTTGACGGACGTGGCCTCCTTTTCGTGCAAGGCAAAGCCGGAGGAGGGGATTTGCGGCTCGCAGATTGATCTGGTTCTCTGGCGTGCTGACCGGACGGTCAATTTGTTTGAAATGAAATTTGCAAATGCGCCCTACGCGCTTTCAAAAGCCGTGATGGAGGGGCTTCGGAGGAAGGCCGGGGATTTCCGCCTCGAAACGAAGACCCGCGACGCCCTGCACTGGACGCTGGTAACGCCCTACGGACTTTTCAAAAACGCCTATGCCGGGGAGGTCCAGTCCCAGGTGACGGCGGAGGACCTATTTGCCGAATGACTACCCGGTTGGGGATAGGTGCAATAGAAGGCAGGTGGAGAGAGATGAAGAAGAATATTATATCTAGAGAATTGTAAAAATTTCGTTTGTAAAAATCTCGTAAAATTCGTTGCTAACGAGGTGAAATTCTGGTACAATTTTCAACAACCAGAAAGGTATTTGCTGCGCAAGGGAGGACTTGTCGCGATGTCAGTCCGTGCAGCGATAAGAATTCCAAGTTGGATTGTTGATTAGGAGCTGTTAAGAAATAAGGTGTACAGTTGGCTTAGGATAAATTCGTTTCTACAAGGCGGAGGAAGGAGGCGTAGCGGGCTA
>CADCQU010000289.1 GCA_902803635.1 uncultured Lachnospiraceae bacterium
TACGGGATTCTTCGCTTCGCTCAGAATGACAATTCCTTTACAAAACAAAGCGTCCATTTTCGACGGGGCTACCTGAACTGTAACAGCAAATAGGGTAGAGGGAGGCGATCGCCTCCCTCTACCCTATTTTTTTTAGATTTTTTGCTTTAAATCTCAACCTTGAAGTCGGTGGAGCCTTCGCCGTTCACGACGTAGTAGGCGACGCCTTCCTCGGGCTTGCAGTAGATGTCAAGGGTCTCGATGACAGCGTCCGGATGGCCGTCCTTATACGCCTTCTCGGCTCTCTTGGAAACGTCCGTGATGTTGTGCTGGATGCCCTGGAACTCGACGTTCACGGACACCTTCGCGGCTTTCCTGGTGACTTTCTTTGCCTTGGTCTCGGCAACCTTCTCCTCGACGACGGCCTTCACTTCGCTGGCCTTCTCGCCCGCCTTCTTGGTAGCTTTCTTCGTGGTGGTCTTCACGGCCTCAAGGGCCTCACCGGCAATTTCCGTAGCTTTCTTTGCAGCCATTTGTTTACCTCCTGCGGCCATGCCGCGCATTTTTTGAACTTTGTACCTTTGCCCGAAAAAATGAGGGATTTTCGGGAAGGACTCCAAGTGTTACACAGGATGTATACAATATACTATGTATACATCGGTGCTGATTATAAAACGGATGTGCGAATTTGTCAAAGGATTAAGGGGAATTTCATCATATTATTCAGAAAAAAGAAATTTTCGAGTGTTTTCGTGGTAATTTCGTACAAATAAATTCTGCTATTGTAGTGGCAAGATGCGGACATTTGCCGTATAATGGAAGTGATAACTGTTAGCAATTAGCTAACAACGAGGTGCTATAGAATGGGAGTTAAAAGCTAAAAGCTAAGAGCGAACGAAAGGAAAAAGGACATGAAACTGGTATCCTGGAATGTCAATGGGCTTCGGGCCGTCATGAAGAAGAATTTTATGGAGGTGTTTACGGTCCTGGATGCTGACATCTTCTGCCTGCAGGAGACAAAGCTGCAGGAGGGGCAGATTACGCTGGACCTTCCGGGATACGAGCAGTACTGGAATTACGCGGAGAAGAAGGGATATTCCGGTACGGCCATTTTCACGAAGCAGCACCCGCTCTCGGTGCGGCTGGGAATCGGCGTTCCGGAGCATGACATGGAAGGGCGCGTCATCACGCTGGAATTTGCGGATTTTTATTTCATCACCGTGTACACCCCGAACTCCAAGGACGGGCTCCTTCGGCTCGACTACCGCATGGTCTGGGAGGACGCCTTCCTGGCGTATTTGGAAGGGCTTCGGAAGGAAAAGCCGGTCATATTCTGCGGGGACCTCAACGTGGCGCACGAGGAGATCGACCTGAAGAACCCGAAGACGAACCGGAAAAATGCGGGCTTTACGGACGAGGAGCGCGGGAAGATGACGGACCTCCTCGCGGCGGGCTACATTGACACGTTCCGCTATTTCTACCCGGAGGCGCGGGACGTCTACTCCTGGTGGTCGTACCGCTTCCGCGCACGCGAGAAAAATGCAGGGTGGCGGATTGACTATTTCATCGTGTCAAATGAGCTTGCGGGGAGGCTTGCGGACGCGAAGATTCACATGGACATCGAGGGTTCGGACCACTGCCCGGTGGAGCTGGACCTTGTATGAGGCCGGAAGGAAATTTGACGGAGGACGGAGTAAAAAAGGCGGAGACGAGACATTTGCCGAAGGATGAGATTTCGGCAAAGGACGGGATTAAACAGGCGGAGACGGGGCATTTGCCAAAGGAAGGAACTTCGGCAAAGGACGGAGCTAAAGAGGCGGAGACGGGACATTTGCCAAAGGAAGGTATTTCGTACATGTACATCCTTCGCTGCGCGGACGGGACGCTGTACACCGGCTGGACGAACAATCTGGCAAGGCGGGTGGAGGCGCACAACCGCGGCAAGGGGGCGAAGTACACGTACGCCCGGAGGCCGGTGGAGCTTGTCTACGCGGAGGGTTTTTCCACGAAGGAGGAGGCGATGGCGAGGGAGTACGCCGTGAAGCAGCTTTCGCGGAAGGAAAAGCTGGAGCTTGTGGAGAAAGGTTATCGTTAATACGAAGAAAGGAAAAATATGGAAGATAAGATTTTTGTTGTGGGACACAAGAACCCGGATACGGACTCCATCTGCTCGGCGATTTCGTATTCCTATTTTAAAAACCAGCTCACGCGGAGCAACCGCTACGTCCCGAAGCGCGCGGGGCAGATCAACGAGGAGAGCGAATTTGTCCTGAAATATTTCGGCGTGGACGCGCCGGAGTATATGCCAAATGTCGGCACGCAGGTGAAGGACCTTCTGATTGACGAGAGCGAGGGCGGCGAGGACAACATCACGATCCGCATTGCCTGGGAGTATATGAAGGAGAGCGGCGTGTCTACCCTGCCGATTATGGACGCGAACGGGGCACTGGAGGGCATCATCACCGTGACCGACATCGCGAACTACTATATGGACTCGTACACGAAGACCATCATGTCCGAGGCGAAGACGAAGTACTATGACATCGCCGAGACCATCAACGGCACCGTTGTGGTGGGGAACGAGCACGCCTACTTTACAAAGGGAAAGGTCCTTGTCGGCGCCTCCCAGCCGGAGCACCTTGCCCAGTATATGGATAGGGATGACCTTGTCATCGTGAGCGACCGGACCGAAATGCAGCTGACGGCGATTGAAAATGGCGCCTCCTGCGTGGTGGTCACTCTCCGGGAGGATATCGTCCCGGAGGTACGCGCCCTGGCCGAGGAACGCTGCTGCGTGGTGATTTGTACGCGCTTTGACACGTTCACCGTCGCCCGCCTCATCAACCAGGCCGTCCCGGTGAAATCCCTCATGCGGAAGAAGGACAATATTGTTAGCTTCCACCTGGAGGATTTCGTGGACGACATCCGCGAGGTAATGGGAAAGAAGCGTTACCGCTCGTTCCCGATCCTGAACCATTCCGGGCAGTACGTGGGCATGATCAGCCGCGCGAGTCTGCTCACCCCGCGGAGAAAGAGGCTTATCCTTGTGGACCACACCGAGAAGTCCCAGGCCGTCGATAATCTCGACCAGGCCGAGATTCTGGAAATCATCGACCACCACCGTGTCGGCACGCTGGAGACCGTCGGGCCGGTCTTCTTCCGCGGCGAGCCCGTGGGCTGCTCCAACACGATCATTTACAAGATGTTCCGCGAGAACAACATTCCGATTCCGCCGCACATCGCCGGCCTCATGGCCTCGGCCATTTGCTCGGACACTCTCCTCTACCGCTCGCCCACCTGCACGTCGCAGGACATCGAGGCGGGAAATGCCCTCGCGAAGATCGCCGGCATCAATCTGGAGGAATATGCGCGGAAAATGTTCCGTGCCGCGAGCAACCTCGGGAGCAAGACGCCGGAAGAGATCCTGCACCAGGATTTCAAGAAGTTCATCTTCGGCGAGACCGTCCTTGGCGTCGGCCAGATCAGCTCGATGGATGCGGAGGAGCTTCTGGAGATTGAGGCCCGCCTGCGCCCGCAGCTGGAGAAGGAATGCGGCAAGAACGGTATGCAAATGGTCTTCTTCATGCTGACAAATATCATTGAGGACAGCACCTGCCTTCTCTGCTACGGGAAGGGCTGTGAGAAGCTCATTGCGGAGAGCTATAAGAAAACGGTCGAGGACGGAAAGGCCCTGCTGCCTGGGGTCGTATCGCGCAAGAAGCAGCTCATCCCCGCGTTCATGGACGCGCTGCAGGGGGCGTAAAGACTGAATTTTCGAAAGGGAGGAGAAATGTCGAAAGTAACCTGGCGGCCGGGGAACATGCTGTATCCCCTGCCCGCGGTTCTTGTTACCTCGAAAAATGCGGCGGGGGAGGAGGATGTCTGCACCGTGGCCTGGGCCGGCACGGTCTGCTCGGACCCGGTGATGGTCAGCATCTCCCTCCGCCCTTCACGGAGATCCTATGACTTCATCCACGAGAGCGGTGTCTTCGTCATCAACGTCACGACGGAGACGCTTGTTCACGCGACGGATTTCTGCGGGGTGCGGAGCGGCCGAGATGTGGACAAATTTGCCGCCGAGAAGCTGGAGAAGGAGCCGGCCGAGAAGGTGGACTGCCCGATGCTGGCCGCCGCGCCGGTTAACCTGGAGTGCAGGGTGGTCTCCGAGACAGCCCTCGGCTCGCACGTGATGTTCGTCGCCGAGGTGCTGGCCGTGCATGTCGACGCCACCTTCCTCGATGAGAAGGGACGCTTTGATTTCGCGGCCTGCCGCCCGCTGGTTTACTGCCACGGCGAGTACCGTGCGATTGGAAAGAAGCTGGGGAGCTTCGGGTACAGCGTGCGGAAAAAGGGGAAAGGGCCGAACAAGGCAGCCGTAAAGGCAAAGAGAGGGAACGAAAGAAAAGAAAAAAGGGTTTAAATTATTAAGAAATCTTTACAAACCGTTCGTTTTGGGGTAGAGTAAAGAGAGCGGTACATAAAAACCTACCAAGCCCATTGGGGAGTAGGCCTGGAAAGGAAAAAGCATATGGAAAAGTACGCGATACGAGGCGGGATACCCCTTGTCGGGGAAATTGACATTGCCGGTGCGAAAAATGCCGCGCTGCCGATTATTTCTGCCGCCATCATGTCAAATGAGACAGTCACTTTGGAGAATCTGCCGGATGTGAACGATGTGAACGTTCTCTTGGAGGCCATCCAGCGGATTGGCGCTTCCGTGAACCGGGTGGACCGGCACACGGTGCGCATCAACGGATCCCAGATCAAGGGGTACGACATCGATTACGAGAGCATGAAGAAAATCCGCGCTTCCTACTATCTTCTGGGAGCGCTGCTCGGTAAATACAACAAGGCCACGGTGCCAAAGCCCGGCGGCTGCGCGATTGGGAGTCGCCCCATCGACCAGCATTTGAAAGGCTTCAAGGCCCTCGGAGTAAACATCGAGGACCAGGGCGGTTTCGTCCGCGCAAGCTGCAGGCAAATGGAAGGCGCGCACATTTTCATGGACGTGGTTTCCGTGGGCGCCACGATTAACATTATGATGGCGGCCGCGCGTGCGGAGGGAAGGACCATCATTGAAAATGCCGCGAAGGAACCCCACGTTGTGGACGCGGCAAATTTCCTGAATAGCATGGGCGCGAGGATCAAGGGAGCCGGCACGGACGTTATCCGTATCTCGGGCGTTCCTGATTTCCATGGCTGTACCTACACCATCGTCCCGGACATGATCGAGGCGGGTACCTACATGATGGCTGCCGCGGCGACAAAGGGCGACGTCGTCATCCATAACGTCATTCCGCGGCATCTGGACGCGATTTCCGCGAAGCTCCGCGAGATTGGCTGCGAGGTGAAGGAGGGCGACGATTGGGTTCGCGTTGTGGCGACGAGGCGCCTCCACAGCACGCAGGTGAAGACGCTCCCGTATCCAGGTTTCCCGACGGATATGCAGCCGCAGATGGCGGCGGTTCTTGCGTTGGCAGATGGCACCTCGTTCGTGCGCGAGAGCATTTTCGAGAGCCGTTTCAAATACGTGGACGAGCTTGCGAGGATGGGCGCGGACATCAAGGTGGAGGGAAATGTGGCCGCCATCGTGGGCATTTCCGGTTACCACGGGGCCGAGGTCTCCTCGCCGGACCTTCGCGCGGGGGCCGCGCTGGTGATTGCCGGCCTTGCGGCCGACGGCATCACGATCGTGGACGACATCGAGTACATCCTGCGCGGCTACGAGGACTTTGATGAGAAACTCCGGCTTCTGGGCGCGGCGATGGAGGTTGTCCATTCGGATGCCGAGCTTCATCGGTTCGAGGCATGGGGGTAAGGGCAAATGGCTGCAGGCTCTGCGGAAGGGCCTGCGGCGTGGACAGAACCCGGCGGGCAGGCCGGTGCGGGGAGACCGATGAGGTCTACGCCGCCCGGGCTGCCCTTCATCTTTGGGAGGAACCCTGCATTTCCGGGAAGGAGGGGTCCGGGACCGTCTTCTTCACCGGCTGCCCCCTGGGCTGCATTTTCTGCCAGAACCGTGAGATTGCGCTGGGTACTTCTTCGGCACACCTGTCAGAGCAGGACCGCCGGGGCGTTCGCCTGACGATTTCCGAGCTTGCGCGGGTTTTTCTTCGACTGCAGCGTCAGGGCGCGAACAATATCAATCTTGTCACGCCCACGCACTTTGTGCCGCAGATTATCGAGGCGGTGCGGCTTGCGCGGGAAGGAGACCTGGTACTTGGAGGGTCGGAAGAATTCAAGGAAGCTTGTTCCCTGACAATTCCCGTTGTCTATAACACGGGCTCCTACGAGACCGTGGAGACGGTCGAAAGCCTTGCGGGGACGGTGGACGTCTTTCTGCCGGATCTAAAGTTCTTCGATTCCGGGCTCTCGAAGCGATACGCGGCCGCGCCGGACTATTTTAAGGTCGCGTCGGCAGCCATTGAGAAGATGGTGGAAATCAGCGGGCCGCCGGTATTTGACGGGAGGGGCCTCATGCGGCGGGGGACCATCGTCCGCCACATGGTACTTCCGGGGCATACAAAGGACTCGATGCAGATTCTGGATTACCTCGCAAAAACGTACGGCGACGGCATTTTCATCAGCCTTATGAACCAGTATACGCCCATGCCCGGGATCGGGGAGAAGGACCCGCTTCTTGCCCGCCGCGTGACCCGGCGTGAATACGAGAGGGTGGTGCGGCACGCGCTCGACCTGGGGCTTTCCAACGTGTTCATCCAGGAGGGCGACGTCGCAAGCGAGAGCTTCATCCCTGCATTTGACGGGGAGGGGCTTGGGAAGGTGTAAATAATAGGAGAAGCTTGTATGGACTACATAATCAGGGCCAGCGCGGCCGAACAGATGGTGCGGGCATTTGCCGTGACCACGCGGGATACCGCCGAGGCTGCCCGGAAAATCCACAATTTAAGTCCCGTGGCTGCAGCGGCCTTGGGGCGCAGCATGTCGGCCGCGCTCATGATGGGCGCGATGCTCAAGGGCGAGAAGGACCTCCTGACGCTCCAGTGGAACGGCGACGGCCCCCTGGGCGGCATTACCGTGACCGCCGGGCCCGACGGGACGGTCAAGGGATACGTCGGCAATCCCTCGGTGCTTCTTCCGCCAAATGCGGCCGGCCATTTTGACGTGGGCGGTGCGGTGGGCAGCGGCTACCTTCGCGTGCTCCGCGACACGGGCCTCAAGGAACCCTACACCGGCGAGGTGGAGATCCAGACGGGCGAGATTGCCCAGGATCTTGCCTATTATTTTGCCGTCAGCGAGCAGGTGCCCTCCGTCGTGGCCCTGGGTGTCCTCATCAACCGCGAGGACGGCAGCGTCCGCGAGGCGGGCGGCTACATCCTCCAGCTCATGCCGGACTGCCCGGAGGAGATTATCGACAAGATTGAGAAGGCCGTGGTCACGCTTCCGTCCGTGACCGAGCTTCTCCGCGAAGGCAAGACCCCCGAGGACATGCTGCAAATGGCTCTCGATGGTTTGGATATCCACTTCTATGAGCGGACGCCCGCTCGTTTTTCGTGCAACTGCTCCCGGGAGAGGGTCGAGAAGGTGCTCATGGCCCTCGGCCGCCGTGAGCTTATGCAGATCATCGACGACGGCAAGCCCGAAACCATCCACTGCAGCTTCTGCAACACCGATTACACCTTTTCGTTGGACGAGATGCGCAATATTCTGCGGAATACGAAACGGTAAAGGATTACATACTTTTAAATTTGTAGCTTGACCATACCCACTTGGAGTGCTATTCTTCCATACAGTTTCATATCGAAAATGCTTACCTTATTCCGAACGGTGGAGACTTAGAGGGTCGATGAAGCCGTGACAACCTCCGGCAAGGAAGGTGCCAACCTCAAGCGAGCAATCGAACAATAAGGGAAATGGACACGTCACGGGTCTGCTTCCTGCAGGCCCGTTTTTTCTTTGCTTTATGCGTCGGTAAGCAGCCCGGGAACCGTTAAGAAGAAAGTATGGAAAAGCTCTTAACGTTCCCTGATCCGCAGGATGCGGAGAAAGGATAGACAAATGGGAGAGAGAAGATTTTTTACGTCCGAGTCGGTGACCGAGGGACATCCGGATAAGGTCTGTGACGCGATTTCCGACGCCGTTCTGGATGCCTGCCTGGCACAGGACCCGAACAGCCGCGTGGCCTGCGAGACCGCGACGACCACGGGCCTCGTCCTCATCATGGGCGAGATTACGACCACGGCAAATGTTGACTTCCAGAAGGTGGCCCGCGATACGATCCGCGAGATCGGCTACGACGACCCGGCCATGGGCTTTGACGCGGACACCTGCGCGGTCATGGTGGTCATGGACAAGCAGTCTAGCGACATCGCGATGGGCGTGGACAAGGCATTTGAAGCCAAGGCCGCGAAAAATGAGCTTACCGATGAGGAGATTGAGGCGATTGGCGCCGGCGACCAGGGCATGATGTTCGGCTATGCCTCAAACCAGACCCCGGAACTTATGCCCTACCCGATTGCGCTGGCGCAGAAGCTTGCCCTGCAGCTTACGAAGGTCCGCAAGGACGGCACGCTTTCTTACCTCCGTCCGGACGGAAAGACCCAGGTCTCCGTTGAGTATGACGAGCTTGGAAAGCCCGCCCGCCTCGAAGCCATCGTTATCTCCACGCAGCACGACCCGGATGTTACGCAGGAGCAGATTCACGAGGATGTCCGCAAGTACGTCATCGACGCGATTGTCCCGGAGGGCATGATCGACGAGGATACAAAGATTTTTATCAACCCCACCGGCCGTTTCGTCATTGGCGGGCCCCACGGGGATTCCGGCCTCACGGGCCGCAAGATCATCGTCGACACCTACGGCGGTTATGCGAGCCATGGCGGCGGAGCTTTCTCCGGTAAGGATCCGACAAAGGTGGACCGTTCCGCGGCCTACGCCGCCCGCTACATCGCGAAGAACGTCGTCGCGGCCGGCCTCGCGGACGAGGTGCAGATTGAGCTCTCCTACGCCATCGGCGTGGCGCAGCCCATGTCCATCACCGTGGACACCCGCGGCACGGGCAAGCTCACCAACAAGAGGATTGCCGAGATTATCCGTGAGAACTTCGACCTCCGTCCGGCCGGTATCATCAAGATGCTCGACCTTCGCCGCCCGATCTACCGCCAGACCGCGGCCTACGGGCATTTCGGCCGCACCGACGTCGATCTCCCCTGGGAGAAGACCGACAAGGCCGAGGCCCTTGCGCAGTACTATGTCACCCCGAAGGATATTTTAAAGGCCGGCATCGAGAACATCGCTACCGCGCTGCACCACTAATTCATAAAAATTTCTACCTGTACGGTTGCCCCACAAAGTCACGTTTTCTGTCATTCTGAGGAGCGCGTCCTTCGGACATCCCTGAATTGAATCGCCTACGGCGATGAGGGATGATGAAAAGCGACGA
>CADCQU010000290.1 GCA_902803635.1 uncultured Lachnospiraceae bacterium
AGAATCCCGTCAACAGTAGCGAAAAACATACGGGATTCTTCGCTTCGCTCAGAATGACAAACATTTTTACAGGGAAGAAGTTTCCTTGTTAATGAGTTCATCCGTACAGGTAGAATGCTTTTCTTGTAAACTCTAACCACTTGTGCTACGATATATAAAAAATAAGAAGAAATACGGGAGGTGCATTTATGAAAGCGATTATTTGTAAACGCTGCAACGTAAAGGTGCAGTGGGACGGGCAGAGCGAGATTGTCACCTGCCCATATTGTGGTACGAAGTATCGCGTGCGCCCGAAAGCGTCTGCGGAAGGCGCGGATTCCGGCGCGGTTGTCGATATTCTGACTTCCCAGGGGGCTTATGCGGGGAAAGCTCTGGCTCGCGGCTTCGTCCCGAAGGGCTGGGAGGTGACGACAAATGCCCCGGAGCAGGAGTCGAGCATTTTTAGCCCGCTCCCAATCATCGTAAATTTCGTTTCTCCGAAGGAAGATGCCTTGATCACCTTCACGGGAACGCGCATTTTCCAGCACATCGATCCAACCCCGCAGAACGACCCGCGGCAGGGGCAAATGGCACGGCCGGAACGTTATATTACCCTCACCTACCAGGATGCGGAGTTCGTTTGTAACCGGAGCCTTAGCCAGAATCCCACTATTTCTGACGTACGGGTGCTCTCCTCGTCCGACCAGCCCGACCCCTGGGCGCGGAATCATATGCAGAAAATGATGCAGGCGGCTGTGCAAGGGGGGATGCTGAGTCCCGGCGGCAACTGGGTGAAAAAATACGTCACCTGCCGCGACGCAAACGGCGAAATATGGCACAAGCTCATGGAGGTGATGGTGGTCTACTCCTTCCAGCCTGTCTCGCAGACTGAGCAAATGATCTACCAGATGGCTCTCCAGAGCGAGCAGCGGAAGATGGCCCTTATAAACAACCTCGCGATGCATGGGTACGTTGCCGGGATGATGGCGGGCATGGCCACGCCGAAGGTCCAGCCGCCTCGCCCGAAGCTTCGCTGGGCGCTGCAGTACATGGTAGAAACCTCCGCGAAGGAGGAGGCGTTCCGTGAGGCGGCCGACTTTCATGACAAAATCCGGAATTCTGTCGCGTACACGCCCTTCCACGAGCGCGAGGCGAGGCAGACCCAGGACGCGATGCATAGGCAGTCGCAACAGGAACAGGCCCAGATTAACGAGATCGTCGGGCAAATGAACCGCGACCAGCAGGAATCCTGGAAGCGAAAACAGCAAATAATCAAAGAGACCAATGACTATACGACAAATATTATGCGCGAGGTGAATAAGAACGCCGCTGACTCCCGCCACCGTATAAACAACCGCTGGTCCGAGGTCATCCGTGACGTGAACACCTACTATACGAAGAACCCCGGTTACGGCGAGCCCCGTGTCGTCGAGGTCAGCAACAAGTTCGACCATGTCTACCAGAACACCCGCTACCCGGGCCATTTTGCGGCCTCCACCGGCGACGCCCCCGTGAACTTCGGCGTCGATTACGAGGAGCTGGAGCGCACGAACGGAGATTATTGAGGAGGTGCTCTGCTACTGGTCAGGATGACAGGAAGTTCGCATTATTGCAAGGATTTAAGTAGGGAAGAAAAATAGAAGTTATCCATCTTTTCGGAAACGGACATTTCTTCGAGAAGCATATCCGTGTTGTCCTCCGAATTCTCAACCGCCTTCGAGTAGAGGCTTGCGACCTCGATCCAGTCCTGGGCGGAGGGAATGTTTGGGTGAGTCTTTAGTGCCCAGTTTCGAACGGAGGGGACGGCTTGGCGAGTCGCTGCTTCAAACCAGACTTGAACGTTCAAAGGGAACTCGCGAGTTTTAACTTTCTTCACCAGTTTTTTAGAAAGTCTTTTGCGCCTCGCTTTTGCAGAGGCGCTTTTTTCTTTTGCACGGACGGACAGCATTGCGAGCTGCATAAGGAGCGAGAAGAGGCAGAATTTTGCCTTCCCTAAGACGTCCCCGTCGTACCAGGCCAGCGGGAAGTAGCGGTCGATGTAGTACGTCATCAAATGCTCCGCCCGGATGTTATCGAAAATACGTAGCTTCAACGAGTTGTCCGCGGCTTCCCGCAGCTTCTGCATTTCGTCCTGCCAACGTGCATCCGCAACATCCAAATCACCCAGAAGCTCCGCCCACAGGGAAATCTTGTTTCTTAAAATATATTTCCGCGGTTCCGTCATATCTTTCGGGTCGAGAAAAATAAACTGGTCGTCGAGGTTGCATGGAGAATGCTTTTTACACCTGTAACGCTCCGCTACAGGGGAGGAGGGGTTGTTCTTATTGAGATTGAACTGGAATGACTCTGCCAGCTTCAGAAAGCGGGAGAGCCGGGAGTTGAAGGAAAGACTGCGCATTTCCAGAAGATAAATCATGGCGTCCCGGAACTCGGCCAATAGACTTGCCGGGATGATTTTCTCCTCTTCCGGAAATTCCCTATTCTGAAAATCTTCCTCTACATTTGCCACTTCGATGGCGGGCATATCTTTTGAATGTGCGCTTGCTTCAATTGCTTTTTGAAAATATATTCCTACGGTAGGTTCGCGTTCTGCGATTCTATCCCAGTACGAAGCAGATAAGGGGGAAGCGGCCGCATTTGTCAACATCTTTTCTTCCATATCCACTTCCGGAAAATGCACGGGCGGGATGCTGGTGAGAAGCATGCGTGCCACCTCCGGGCAGGAGAGGGTGAGGCTCCGGGTCATGTACGGCCCGAAGACAAATGTCCGCCGCGGGTACTCGGTGCAGACCTCGGGGAGCGCGGCCGCGCCAAGCTTCTGGGAGATTTCGCAGAGGCCATTTGCCAGAAGGAACGGGCAGCGGCCGTCCACTTGAAGGCAGAACGTCCGCGACGTCCGCCCGTCCTCCGCATCCTCCGCCTCCGCAATGCTTTCGCGGAGCCGCTGACCGAACGCGCCGGGAACACTTTCATAGTAGGCAAATGTCGCCTCGTCGATCTCCAGCTCCCCGCCCACGCAGCAGTTGTCCGGGCATTTGTCGGCGATGCAGTGAAAATCCTCAAAATAATCTGGAATGCGAAGAATCATATCATCCTCCAAAGGAATAGACGGAAAATGGCTGTCATCACAGGCTTGTGTTGGGAAAATGCTATCATAAGTCTTCGGCAAATGCAAGGGGAAAATTCGAAAATATATTCGAAAAATATTGTTTTGGGCTTGACGTTTCCATGTTTTTGTGTTAGGATTCGTATAGTAGGATATTAAAGTACACTCGGAGAAAGGAACGAGGTGAGAATATGTTGATACGGGATCGGATATTTGCAAGGCTGGAAGAGTTGGACATGACGCAGAAGGAGTTCGCGGAAAAGACGGGAATCGCGCAGTCGACGGTGAGTGACTGGAAAAAGAAGAAGACAAATCCGACGGCGGAGAAGATTCTGATGATCTGCAAGGTTCTGGACGTGACGCCGGAATGGTTGCTCTCGGGAATCGAGCCGCAGGGGAACCGCGGGAATCCACGGGACTGGTATGTCGTTGACGCGGATACGGATGCGGGAAAGCTCCTGACGATTTATAATGGAATGGACCAGGGAATGCAGGAGCGGCTTTTGGGGTATGCGGAGGCTCTCGATGCCCTGCAGACGGATAAGAAATAAGAAAAAACGTTACCGTTCAGGGTAGAGGTTCGGCATGCGCCTCCCTCTACCCTGTTCTTTCTTTGCAATTTCGAGGATTTCCTCAGAGCTTTCCCGGCCGCCGCCTTCGGAGAACGAGGAGGATGGCGGCGAGGACAAAAACGATGGCGAGGTAGATGAAGCTGTGCATAAGAATGGTGTCGCTGTGGAGGCTCGCCAGATAATAGAAGGTCGGCAGCAGATGCTGGAAGACCGTGAGGCTGCGGATGTCGACGAAGACAGGCGCGATGACGAGCGTGACCATGAGGAGAATCGGCGTAAGCGCACCGAGAGCTCGAAGGTCAGGGAAGACGGCGAGCAGGATGGTTGCGAACGCCGCGCTGGTGATTGTGTAGATGACTGCAAGAAGGAGCTCGCGTGGGAAGGATGTGAAGCTTCCCGAGAGCGCAAGGCCAACGAGGACGGCAACCATGCCGGGAAGTGTCCCGTTCAGGATGTATGTGAACGGAAAAAGAGGCCTTCTGGCAAAGGGCGTCCATGCGAAGGTTCCGCTTTTCGCGTCCTGCAGGTAGAAGAGGGCGGACGCGATGGCAAATAGCAGGAGGTAGACCGCTAACAGGCCGCGGAGTGGCGAGGTCAGGTAGTTGGCCGCATTTGGGTCGTAGTCGGAGTTATCAATGTAGGAAATGCGGAAAATGTTGTCGAATTCACGTTTTTCGATGAGTTCGTGGTATTCCTTTGCCAGCTCGTCCTTGTCGGCATCCTTGAAAATGTCCTGACGGTTTATAAACCGAAGGCCGGTGCGCTCTACGAGAAGCGGCTGGAGGTAGCCGAAAATCTGCTCCCGGATCAGCTGGATGGTGATGGAATCCTCCCGGACGAACATAGAGAGGGCTCCGTTTTTACCGCGGAGGAAGTCGTCGATTCCTTGTGCGAGGTTGGACGGGAGGGTGAGGAGGCAGTCGGCTTTTTTCTGGCGCACGAGTTCCTGGCCTTCTTCAACCGTGGGAACTTCGGTATAGCGGATGATGCCGTTAAGGGAAAGGAGCTTGTCGGCGAGGGCGTCGCTCCCCACCGGGTCCTCGCCAGTCCTGCAGAGGACGACGTGGAGGATGCCGGCATCCTCGGTGGCCGCGATCCGCATCGCAAGGACGAGGAAGGGGGCGGCAAGGAGGATGGCAAGGTAGAGCTTACGCTTAAAGAAGCGTTTTTGAAGGAGAAAGAAGCGGAGGACAGCGCTTTTTAGTTTTTGCAAGGGGAACCTCCTGATGATTTAATTTAGAATCCAGAATGAAGTTACTGTTCAGCTAACCCCTAAAGTAGTATTGTTTTTCCTCGTGAAGGGCTTGTCATTCTGAGCGAAGCGAAGAATCCCGTAA
>CADCQU010000291.1 GCA_902803635.1 uncultured Lachnospiraceae bacterium
AGATATTCAATCAAGGTTTGGATGAGCTGACTAAAAAAGTTCGCTCTGTCCGTTTCCTTTAATTTACTGTTTGGTTCGTCTCGTTTTCACGACGACTCCGGAAGTTTCGGATCAGGCCGAAGGCATTTGCCTCGTCCCCGACCGAACTTCCTGAAAGGAAATTTTCAAGGTCGTATGTGTATCACTGTTCAGTTATCAAGGTGCCGGGCGGCTTCGAAGCGATTTGCTTTCGTTCGCCGCAACAGTCGATAGGTTATCACGTCGTTCTGCATTTGTCAAGAACTTTTTTCAACTTTTTTAAAAAGTTTTTGTGATTTCCTATTTGCAACCGCCGTCTTTTGCGGTGCGGGGATTATACTATCACGCCTTCGGGCAGAATGCAAGCACTTTTTTTATTTTTTTCTTAATTTTTCTTCGTCACGGCGGCGATGGCTTCTTTCACTGTGGAAACAGGGACGATTTCGATGCCGGAAGGGGTTTTGAGATTCCGGCTGCCGGCCATGGGCAGGATTACGCGGTGGAAGCCGAGGCGAGAGGCCTCCTGGAGGCGGAGCTCAGTTTGGCTGACGGAACGGACCTCGCCGGAGAGGCCCGCCTCTCCGAAGGCGACCACGTCCTCCGGAATCACGAAATCACGGTGTCCAGAGGCAATCGCAAGCAGAATCCCGAGGTCGGCGGCCGGTTCATTTACGCGGATCCCGCCTGCAATGTTAATGTAGGCGTCGCTGGAAGAAAGGTCCATCCCGCAGCGCTTCTCCAAAACCGCCATGAGGAGGTTCACGCGGTTCACGTCACAGCCCGCCGCCGTACGCCGCGGCAATCCAAAGCTGCTCCGGCACACAAGGGCCTGGATTTCCAGAAGGAGCGGCCTGCTGCCCTCCAGCGAGCACGTCACCACCGAGCCCGAGGCATTTGCCGGTCGGCCTTCGAGCATATACTCGGAAGGGTTCATGACCTCCACAAGGCCCTCGGAGCGCATTTCAAAGACGCCGATCTCGTCTGTAGATCCGAAACGGTTCTTGACCGCGCGGAGGATCCGGTAGGAGGCGTGGCGGTCACCCTCGAAATAGAGCACGGTATCCACCATGTGCTCCAGAACGCGAGGGCCGGCCACCGCCCCCTCCTTCGTCACATGACCGACGATAAAAATGGAAATGCCAAGGCCCTTCGCAAGGCCAAGGAGGACATTTGTCGATTCACGTACCTGGGAGACCGAGCCGGGCGCGGAGGAGACCTCCTCGCTCATCATGGTCTGGATGGAGTCGATGACGCAGATTTCGGGCTTCTCCTCCTCGATTGCAAGGCGAATGTCCGAGAGGTTCGTCTCACAGAGGAGCAGAAGGTTTTCGGGCTCCGCGCCGAGCCGCCGCCCGCGCATGCGGATCTGGGACGCGCTCTCCTCGCCGGAGACGTAGAGGACTTTGCGGCCGGCGTTCGAGAGGTTGCGGCAGACCTGCAGAAGGATCGTGGACTTGCCGATGCCGGGATCGCCGCCGATGAGGACGAGTGAGCCCTTCACGATGCCCCCGCCGAGCACGCGGTCAAATTCCGTGAGTCCGGTTTTCTCGCGTTTGCTCTCCTCCAGGGAGATTTCCGTCATGCGGACAGGTTTTGGGCGAGCGCCCGGGCGACGAACGGAGGCATTTTCCGAAGCCTTCTCCGTCGGTTCCTCCACGAGGCTGTTCCACGCGCCGCAGGCCGGGCAGCGGCCCAGCCATTTTGCACTCTCGTTTCCGCACTCGCGGCAGAAATATGCCGTTTTCTTTTTCGCCTGTGCCATTTTTCCTCCCCCCTATAAAACCTACGAAAATGGTGCGCCTCGTAAAGCGCACCATTTTCTATCTTTCTTCTCTTCAAAGCTTCCTACAGCCAGGTACGGAAAAACCGCACCTTTTTTATTTTCTGCTCGGAAGCTTTTTACGCTTCCACCCTCCGCACCTGGACGAGGGCGAGCTTGCCTTCGCCGAGTTCTACGCCGAAGGTGAGCTTGCCGCCAAGGCCGGTCCGCTGGATTCCGTGCATACGGCCGTCGACGAGGACGGTGTAGGCCGCGTCTTCCTCGCCCTCAATGGTAATCTGGGCGTCCTCCGGCCCTTCCACATAGAATTCCAGCCCTTCCTCGGTGTAGCCGAAGTCGTGGACTGCGGTCCCCGGGACGGACTCATATACAAATAGTTCGTTTCTCTCCAGTCTTGTGATTCCCGAGAATGTCTTCACCTTATAAATGTCGCCGTCGTGCTCGTAGCCGTCACGCTTCGTCTTCTTGCCCAGCTCATAATCCCCAAAGCTCAGGCCGCCATCTTCCTCCGTGAAGATCAACTCCTTGATCGCTGCCATGGTATCCTCCTTATTAATTATTTATATTTCTACAACAGCTCTCCGCCATTTGTCACATTGTCTCTTCTATTTCTACGCCGGTCCAATGGCAGGGACACCGTCCGCCTCTGTGACGGTAGGGCCATTTGCCGTGTCCTCATTTTTCTCCACCGGCCGGATGACAAGGGCACCTTCCGCCTCTGTCACGGCGAGACCATTTGCCGTGTCCACCTCGCCGGCAAGGAGAAGGTCCGAGAGCGGGTTCTCCACCTCGTCCTGCAAAATACGCCGAAGCGGCCTCGCCCCATATTTCGGCGAGTAGCCCTTCTTTGCGATATATTTCCGAGCCTCGTCCGAGATGGAGAGGGAAAGCCCAAGGCCCTTCCTCGCCCGCTCCTCCAGCTCCCTCGCAAGGAGGCCCGCTATCTTCTCGACCTCCTCCTCGGTGAGCTGGCGGAAGACCAGGATCTCGTCGATGCGGTTTAGAAACTCGGGACGGAAGATCCGCCGCACTTCGGCGAGGACCCCCTCCTTCATCGTCTCGTATTCCTTCTGCCCGTTGCCGCGCGCGCCGAAGCCGAGCAGCTTGGGTTCCACAATGTTCTGCGCACCTGCATTGCTTGTCATAATGATACAGGTATTCTTAAAATCCACGCGCCGGCCCTGCGAGTCGGTAATCCGCCCCTCGTCGAGGACCTGCAGCAAAATATTGAACACGTCCGGGTGTGCCTTCTCGATCTCGTCAAATAGAAGCACGCTGTAGGGGTGCCGGCGGACCTTCTCGGAGAGCTGTCCGCTCTCGTCGTGGCCGATGTATCCGGGAGGTGCCCCGATGAGCTTCGAGACGCTGTGCTTCTCCATGTACTCCGACATGTCGATGCGCACCATGCTCTCCTCGGAGCCGAACACCGTGGCGGCCACCGCCCGCGCAAGCTCCGTCTTCCCGACACCCGTCGGGCCGAGGAAGAGGAAGGAACCGATAGGGCGGGCCGGATTCTTGAGGCCCACGCGGCCGCGCTTGATGGCATTTGCCACAGCCCGCACCGCCTCGTCCTGGCCGATGACCCGCTTATGCAGGTCCTCCTCCAACCTTGCCAGCCGCCGCGCCTCCTTCTCGGCCAGCCGCGCGGCCGGCACACCGGTCCACTCGGCCACGACGACGGCAATCTCCTGCTCGCCCACCACGGGACGGCCCTCCTTGCGAAGCGGCATTTCCCGCTGCCGAGCCGTTCCCTCCAAGGTTCGACGTTCCCTTGAAAGCTCAGCCGCCCGCGCAAGGTCGCCGGACAGCACCGCCTTCTCCCGTTCCTCCGTCAAATGCCGGAGCGTTTCGGCGGCCGCTTTCGCGTCCGCATCGTTATCAAATGTAAAGCTGCCGAGATGTGCCTTCGCGCCGGCCTCGTCCAGAAGGTCGATGGCCTTGTCGGGGAGGTTTCGGTCGCTGATGTACCTCTGCGAAAGCGAGATGGCGGCCGAGAGAGCCTCGTTGGTGTAGGTTACCTCGTGGAAGGAGGAGAAGCTCTCGCGAAGCCCCTCCAGAATCCGCAGGGTCTCCTCGAAGGAAGGCTCCTCCACGGTTACCGGCTGGAAGCGGCGCTCCAGGGCCGGATCCTTCTCGATGTGCTTCCGGTATTCGTCGAGCGTGGTGGCCCCGATGACACGGATCTCGCCGCGCGAAAGGGCCGGCTTTAAGATATTTGCCGCATCGAGGGCGCCCTCGGCCCCGCCGGCCCCGATGATGGTATGGAGCTCATCCAAAAAAAGGAGAAGGTCCGGATCGGCAGAGGCCTCATCTACTAAGCGGCGGATGCGTTCCTCGAACTCGCCTCGGTATTTCGTGCCCGCGACCATGCCGGCAATGTCGAGTGAGACGATTCTTTTCGAACGCATTTCCTCGGGAACCTGCCCCGCACTGATGCGCTGCGCAAGCCCCTCCACGACGGCGGTCTTGC
This sequence comes from uncultured Lachnospiraceae bacterium, assembly GCA_902803635.1. GTDB lineage: Bacteria > Bacillota > Clostridia > Lachnospirales > Lachnospiraceae > Chordicoccus. The sequence continues at coordinate 4,269 of CADCQU010000291.1, forward strand.
CGACGCCCGCCTCGCCCACCAGGACCGGGTTATTCTTCGTACGACGGCAGAGAATCTGCATAATCCGCTGGGTTTCAACTTCCCGCCCGATGACCGGGTCGAGCCGCCCCTCCGCCGCGCGCTGGGTGATGTCCGTCCCAAACTCCGCGATGGCGGAATACGAGTTCTGGCCCGGCTGGCCGTCACGACCCATCTGGCTGCGGAGCCAGTCCTCCTGCCCCATCGCGCTAAGAAGGTCGGCGGTCATCTTGCGAAGGTCCACCTGCATGGTATGGAGAAGGCGGGCCGCCACGCACTTGCGGTCGTCCAGAAGTGCCAGCAGCAAATGCTCGGTACCGGCTTTTTCAGCCCCAAATTTCGCCGCGAAGCCCTGTGCCTCATCAAGGACGAGCCTGGCTCTGGGCGAGAAGGGAGGATTTTCCACCACTTCCTCGTCGCGGTTGTCCGTGAGGACGAGCTCAATCATGAGCTTTCGCAAAGCCTCGGAGTGAACGCCGGCATCGGAAAGAAGGACCGACGCGGCCGACCCCTGAGCGTCCACCAGGGCAAGGAGCAAGAACTCCGTGCCGACGTGAAACTGCCAGGCCGCAACCGCCTCGGCCCTGGCATTTTCCAGAACCCTCTCCGCCTCTTTCGTAAAACCTCGATTCATAGTCAGTCACCTGAATAATAACTACTTAATCGGATAGAGCGAGGCGAACGCCAAACCTCTACCCTCCTCGCAAGCAGCGTATTGCCGAAGGCAGCACGCTGCTCTGTGCATAAGACGAACATGCCGGGGCAAGCCCCGGCACAGACAAAAACCATTTGCTACCGCAAAGAAGATTTATTCCACAGGGGAGAAATCATCCTTGCCAACGCCGCAGAGCGGGCAAACCCAATCTTCCGGCAAATCCTCGAACGCCGTGCCCGGCTCGATGCCGTTGTCGGGATCGCCGACCTCGGGGTCGTACTCGTAACCGCAAATATCACATACATACTTTTCCATAGAATCCTCCTTTGGTCGTCATCAGGGTACCGCACTCGCGTCCCCCGGCACGATTTTTTATTGGTTCTATTATACTATAAAGGTACCGTGATGAAAAGCATTCTTTGCAGGATGTGGGTGAATTTTTTCTGAACAAATTATATCCCGAGACACACCATCAGTCCCGTCCTCGTGTCCGGGTTTGCCACCCATTTGACGGTGTTCGTCAGGGCGCGGAGGCAGAGGTTCCCGCGGGTGCCGTCGGCGGTGTCCCGCGAAAGATCCTCCCACGCTCCTTCCTTGAAGACGAAGCTCTCCCCCTCAAATATAACGGTGTCCATGACCAGCTGCTCCTTCCAAAGCCCGTCGTACTCCCGGTCGATTGGCTTCTCGGTCTCGAGTACGACGGCAAAGGTCTCGCCCCGTGAAAGCTCGACGGGAGCGTCGAGCCGAATCGTGTATTTGCCGGAAAGCCGGATCTCTCCCATCGTCACGGCCTCCTCCACGAGGGCGCCGCTCTCTGGACCGTCGTCTAGCGCAGGGTTCTTGTAAATGGACACACGGTATTTGCCGGGGACAAAACAGGTAGCGTCAAATTGCACCGCCTCCAGGGTCTCGTCCTGACGGACGGCGGTGAAGACATTTGCCACCTTCGTGGAGCTTGCGTTCCGCACGAGGTGGAGCTGCCCGTCGTGGAAATAACTGTTGTCGTAGACCTCGCCCTTGGACTGGTCCGCCATCTCGTAGGCATAGGCGGCCACCCCGAGGCTGGTGTCGTAGTAGGAAAGCCAGAAATAGGACTTTTCCGAGAGCTTGCTCGTTTTCGAGTGGCTGTTCCGGACGAGCCAGGCGCCGTTCCCCGGCGGGGTCTTCTTGAAATTCTCCGCCGGATAGTTGTCGTCCCAGCCGACAACAGTCACGACGTGGTTGAAAAAGGTCCTTTTATAATTATAATAGGCGTGGTTTTTCTTCTGCAAATACCGCCGCCTGGAGAAATAGGAAATGCCGACCGCGCCATTTGCCAAAATCGCCTCCTTAACAAGCTCCGGATTCTCCCAGAGGTTGAGGAAAAACTGATGCTTGAGCGTGGCGACATTTTTCTCCGTGGCGTAGGTGGACGAAATCCCCTTCTTCAGGGCCTTTTCCGCCTTCGAATAGGCAAGGTTCCCCTTGTCCCGCGCATAGCCGTTCCCGCGCATGAGGCTCTGGGCCGCGAAGGCCAGATTCCCGCCAAGGTTCAGGAAGTTTCGTCCCTTTCCGAGCGAAAGATCCAGAAAAATGTGGTCGCCGGTATCACCGTTTGCCGGCAGTGCCCCGTCATGGTAGCAGAAATATGCAAGCTGCAGCTCGCTGTAATTGACACTCGGCGTCACGGGCCCGATCGCGTCCGAAAGGTTGTGACGGATCATGTAGAACTCGGCCAGGGCCGCCGCCGCATGCGCCCAGCAGGAGCCGTAATGCACCCCTTTCGTGGTCTGGTTGCGCGTCGAGGGGTAGGTGGTCTTGAAATAGTCTAAAATCTCCTCCTCGGTTGCAAGATTCGGGAACTTTTTTCCGATTTTGACTTTCCCCGGCTCGTCGAAATCTTGCCCGTCCAGCCGCTGCAGCACGTCCGCATAGGTGAGGTCGTCCGCCGCCGCCGGGACGGAACGGTCCCAGGGATTCTCGTCAAATGTCGCCGCTTCGGGAAACTGGATTTCTTCTACTATACCGTCCCATTCGGCCGAATCCTCCTCCGCAACTTCCTCAGTCGATACGGCGGGTATAGCCGAAACGTCCTGCATTTCATCCAACGAAAAAGAGGCAAATGCACTCTCCGAAGGATTTCCCAAAAGAAGTGCAAGAAGAATCCCAACAGCGCAGGCTCTTCGATACACATACCTCCATAACCTTCTTCCTTGCATTTGCCCCGTGCTCCTTAGTCGTTAGAATCTTGGAATCGTTTTTGCCAAATGTGTCTCAAACACCTATGTCCCGTTTTCCATCCTTCCGGAATCGGGGATTTGATGTCGCAACAAGCGCTTTTACGCCTCGTCAATCGCCTTCCCGATGTCGTGTCGGAAATATTTGTTGTCAAATGTCACGAGCTCCGCCGCCTTGTACGCATTTGCGCGGGCCTCGACGAGCGTCTTTCCGAGCGCGGAAACGCCCAGAACGCGGCCGCCATTTGTCAGGATCTCGCCGTTCTCACCCGCCTTCGTGCCCGCGTGGAACACGAAGGCATCGTCGCGATTTGCAAAGCTCTCCAGGCCGTGAATCGGGAATCCTTTCTTGTAGCTCACCGGATAGCCCTCGGAGGCGAGCACCACGCAGACGCAGGCCTCGTCCGAGAAGGACAGCTCCACGTCGGCAAGCTTCCCGTCCACGCAGGCCTCCATCACCTCGACCATGTCGGTCTTCATGCGCGGGAGCACGACCTGCGCCTCGGGATCGCCGAAGCGGCAGTTGTATTCGAGGACCTTCGGCCCATCCGCCGTCAGCATGAGTCCAAAGAAGATGATGCCCACGAAGGGCCGCCCCTCGGCCGCCATCGCGTCCACGGTCTTCTGGTAAATGTGCTCGCGGCAGAAGGCGTCTACCTCGGCCGTGTAGAAGGGGCTCGGCGAGAACGTGCCCATGCCGCCGGTGTTGAGGCCGGTGTCGCCGTCGCCAGCGCGCTTGTGGTCCTGCGCGGAGGCCATCGGGCGGATGGTCTTGCCGTCGCAGAACGAGAGCACGGAGACCTCGCGGCCCGTCATGAACTCCTCGATGACCATCGCGTTGCCGGCCGCGCCGAACTTCTTATCCTCCATGATCTCGACCACGCCGGCCTCCGCCTCCTCGGGGGTCCGGCAAATGAGGACGCCTTTGCCGAGCGCGAGCCCGTCGGCCTTGAGGACCACCGGGAATTTTGAATTGGAAAGAACCTTGCGGGCCTCGGCCGCCGAATGGACGGTCTCGTAGGCCGCCGTCGGAATGCCGTACTTCTTCATGCGCTCCTTGGAGAAGGCCTTCGAGCCCTCCAAAATGGCCGCATTCTTC
>CADCQU010000292.1 GCA_902803635.1 uncultured Lachnospiraceae bacterium
CAGGTCGCTTGGCCTGGAGCCGACATATCTTGGAATCGATAAGAAGTCGAAGCGTGAGCTGAAGAGGAGCGGCCGCAAGGTCTCCGAGTACGGCCTGCAGCTTCGCGAGAAGCAGAAGGCGAAATTCATCTACGGCGTGCTGGAAAAGCCCTTCCGTAACTACTACGAGAAGGCCGACCGCATGAAGGGCATGACCGGTGCGAACCTCATGGCCATGCTGGAGCTTCGTCTTGACAACGTCATCTTCCGCCTTGGCCTTGCCCGCACCCGCCGTGAGGCCCGCCAGATCGTTGGCCACAAGCACGTCCTCGTGAACGGCAAATGCGTGAACATTCCGTCCTACCAGGTCAAGGCCGGCGACAAGGTCGAGATCAAGGAGAAGAAGCAGTCTTCCGCCCGTTACAAGGCTGACAACGGCATCCTTGCCGCTACCGCCGGACGTGCGGTTCCGGAATGGCTGGATGCGGACATCGAGAACATGAGCGGCATCGTGAAGGAAGTTCCGACCCGTGAGATGATCGATGTTCCGGTCAACGAGATGCTGATCGTCGAGTTGTACTCGAAATAATCACTGTAAGAACTGCCGCGCGGGAAACGGCCTCCGTTTCCTTGCGGTAGTTATGTTTACCCATGACCCTGTTGCCTTAGGATTCGGGATTGCAGCCTTTTGACAAAACCGGATTCGTACCCAAAAGGAGGGAAACTGCGTGTTTGATTTTAACAAGCCGAAGATTACGGTCGCAGAGATTTCTGATGACAAAAAGTTTGGCAGATTCGTGGTCGAGCCGCTGGAGAGAGGTTATGGTACGACGCTGGGCAATTCTCTTCGGAGAATCATGCTTTCCTCGCTTCCGGGCGCGGCCGTCAGCCGTGTGAAGATCGATGGCGTTCTTCACGAGCTGGCTCCCATTCCTGGCGTGAAGGAGGATGTCACGGAGATCATCCTGAACCTGAAGTCGCTTGCGATCCGCAACAACGCGGAGACGGATGAACCCAAGACGGCCTTTATCGAATACCACGGGGAGGGTGTTGTGCGCGCATCCGACATTCAGGTGGATTCCGACATCGAGATCCTGAATCCGGATCAGGTGATTGCGACCATCGGCGGCGGCGCGGACAGCAAGCTCTACATGGAAATGACGATTACCAAGGGTCACGGCTATGTCAGCGCGGACCGGGAGAAGGCGGAGGAACAGCCGATGATCGGCGTGATCGCGGTGGACTCCATCTATACGCCCGTGGAGCGCGTGAACATCAGCGTCGAGAACACGCGTGTTGGCCAGCAGACCGACTATGACAAATTGACGCTCGACGTCTGGACGAGGGGTACCCTCAGCCCGGAGGAGGCGGTCAGCCTTGCTGCGAAGGTGCTCAGCGAGCACCTGAAAATGTTCATCGATCTGACCGAGACTGCCCGCAAGGCGGAGATCATGATCGAGAAGGAGGACAACGAGAAGGAGAAGGTGCTCGAGATGAACATCGACGAGCTCGAACTCTCGGTCCGGTCCTACAACTGCCTCAAGAGGGCAGGCATCAACACTGTGGAGGAGCTCTGCAACAAGACTCCGGAGGACATGATGAAGGTCCGTAACCTGGGCCGCAAGTCCCTGGAGGAAGTTCTGGCCAAGCTCAAGGAGCTCGGCTTGCAGCTTCGCCCGAGTGAAGACTAAGAATGCACAGAAATTCGCCAAGGAAGGTGCTTCGCACCGCGAATTTCGCGCCGAAACGCCTTGGAGGCGTTTCGAATTGATGCGCAGAAATTCGCAGAGGAAGGTGCTTCGCACTGCGAATTTCGCGCCGAAACGCCTTGGAGGCGTTTCGAATAAATGCGATTAGACAGGCGGCTGCCAGTAAGACCGCAGGCGTGGCAGTCCGTTCCGCAAGGAGGAGAAAGAAATGTCTGGATATAGGAAACTCAGCAGAACAGCATCCCAGAGGAAGGCGCTCCTTAGAAACCAGGTGACCGCGTTCCTTTACCATGGCAAGCTTGTGACGACCGAGGCGAAGGCCAAGGAAGTCCAGAAGATCGCCGAGGGTTTCATCGCCCTCGCCACCCGCGAGAAGGACAACTATGAGACCGTGACCGTGACCGCGAAGGTCGCCCGCAAGGACGCCGACGGCAAGCGCGTCAAGGAAGTCGTCAATGGCAAGAAGAAGACCGTCTATGACGAAGTCCAGAAGCAGGTCACCAAGGACGCTCCGTCCCGCCTCAACGCCCGCAGGAAGATGCTCAGCTACTTCTATCCGATTAAGGAAGTCCCGGCCAAGGGCAAGGGCCGCAAGAAGGGCACGAAGCAGGTGGATCTTGTGAAGTACATGTTCGAGGAGGTTGCCCCGAAGTACGCCACCCGGAACGGCGGTTACACCCGCATCGTGAAGCTTGGCCAGCGCAAGGGCGACGGCGCCATGACCGTTCTGCTGGAGATGGTATAATAGAAAAGCAAGTTTTTCGGAGGGGCTGGAGGAATCCGGCCCCTCTGTTTTATTCACAGAGCCGCGTAAGGAATTTAGCTGCCTTCGGTCGCACGTGGCTCGCGAGAAGGGTAGAGGTTCGGCGAGTGCCTCCCTCTACCTAACTTCACAGAGTTTTTAGACAAATGAAATGACTCCGAAAGGGGAGCTTTCGGAGCCATTCCTGGGGAGTATAAATAATTAATAAGGGGTTCGCGGAAAGCCCTTGAAGGGAAGGCTTTCCACACAGACTATTATACTTGATGTAGTCGGCAAATGCAACATAAAATTAAAACAAAATTAACAAAAAATAATCAAAAAATGCCCTTGTGGGTGGGATTACCACCCACAAACCGGGCAAATGCAGCTTTTCCCGCGTCATTTTTCATAGCAGGAGGAGAATTGTGACAAATATTTCTGGCAAAATGCTATGTTCGCCCGCCTCAAACAGATTGAGGGAAGGGGCGAAGGCGTCTTCGGAGAACCGAGGACAGGACATTTCCGCAGGCGCACAAAAAAACAGTCTGGTCCTGGCCGCGCCCTGCCATTTCGGACTGGAGGCGGTGGTAAAGCGCGAGGTACAGAACCTGGGCTTTTCCGTCTCATCCGTGGAGGACGGGCGCGTGAGCTTCCTCGCAAGACCCGAAGACATCCCGCGCGCGAACATTTGCCTCCGCACGGCGGAGCGCATCCTCCTTGTGGTGGGGGAATTCGAGGCGAGGACATTTGACGAATTATTCGAAGGGATACGAGCGCTTCCGCTGGAGGACTACCTCCCGAAAAATGCCCGCTTCTGGGTTGCGAAGGCGTCCTCGGTGAAGAGCGCCCTGTTTTCGCCCTCGGACATCCAGCGCATCGCGAAGAAGGCGATGGCGGAGCGGCTCGGGAAGGCCTACGGCCTTTCGTGGCTCCCGGAGGACGGCCCCGCGTACCCGTTCCGGATCCAGCTCCGGAAGGACGTGGTCACGCTGGCCCTCGACACGACCGGCGACGCCCTCCACAAGCGGGGCTATCGCGTCTCCCCGGTCATCGCGCCGATTTCCGAGACGCTGGCGGCCTCCCTGCTTCTTCTGACGCCCTGGAGGCGCGGACGCATCCTCGTCGACCCGTTCTGCGGCTCCGGCACCATCCCCATCGAGGCCGCGATGCTTGCGGCAAATGTCGCGCCTGGCCTTAAGCGGTCCTTCCTCTCCGAGAAATGGGAGTCCGTCGTTCCGACGGGGGTCTTTGCGAGGGTACGGGAGGAGGCAAATGCCGCCATCCTGCCAGATGCGGAATCGGACATTCAGGGGTACGACATCGATGAGCGGGCCGTCAGGTTTGCCCGCGACAATGCGAAGGCGGCCGGTGTTTTGGGCGCTATCCATTTTCAAAGACGGGATGTCCGCGACCTTGCGCACCCGAAAAAGTACGGCTTTCTCCTCACGAACCCGCCCTACGGGGAGCGGATCGAGGAGCAAAAGAACCTTCCGGAGCTCTACGCGGCCCTCGGGGATGCTTACCGTCGCCTCGATAGCTGGTCGATGTACATCATCACCTCGTACGCGGATGCCGAGAAGTCCATCGGGGGGAAGGCCACGAAGAACCGGAAAATATACAACGGGATGCTGAAGACCTATTTCTACGAGTACCAGGGGCCGAAGCCGCCGAAACGGTAGGGGTGAAGGCTTCTTTAACAAAGCCAAGTCATACTGAGGTGCGCGTCCTTCGGACATCCCTGAATCGAATCGCCTACGGCGATGAGAGATGATGAAAAGCGCCGAAGAATCCCGTTAAAACTTACGGGATTCTTCGCTTCGCTCAGAATGACAGGCATATGGAAGGTGATTCCTTTTAATGCGTTCAACCTACGGTTGAAATTTTTTCAGGGATATCTGACAAGAGAGGATTCTATTTATGAAAATCATATTTGCCACAGGAAATAAGGATAAGCTGCGGGAGATCCGCGCGATTTTCGGCGAGCTGGGCATCGAGGTCGTCTCGATGAAGGAGGCTGGCATCAACGTGGACATCGTCGAGGATGGGACGACATTTGCCGAAAATGCCCTCATCAAGGCCCGCGCGGTCGCGAAGGCGTCCGGCCTCCCCGCCATGTCCGATGACTCCGGCCTCGTGGTGGACGCGCTCGGCGGCGAGCCGGGCATCTACTCCGCCCGCTACATGGGCGAGGACACCTCGTACCGGATTAAGAACGCCAACATCATCGAGCGGCTCTTGGGCGTGCCCGACGAGGAGCGCACGGCACGGTTCGTTTGCGCGGCCGCCCTCGTCCTCCCCGACGGCCGCGAATTTGTCCGCGAGGGCGCCTTCGAGGGCCGCATCGGCTACGAGGAACGCGGCGAGAACGGCTTCGGCTACGACCCGATTTTCTATGTCCCCGAAAAGGGCTGCTACTCCGCCGAGCTTGTCCCGGAGGAGAAAAATGCCATCAGCCACAGGGGCAAGGCTCTCAGGGAGATGCGGAAGGTGTTGGAAGAGCTTTGCTAAAAGTGTCAAGGACTTGTTTATGAATGAATGGGGGAGGCGTATATGAAAATCTTGATTATTAGCGACACCCACGGCTATCTTGGCAACCTGGGCAAGGTGCTGCAAGCTGTGGGACACATCGACCACCTCATCCATTGCGGCGACGTGGAGGAGCAGATGGAGGAGATTGAACGCATGGCCGGTTGCCCCTGCACCTTCGTGCAGGGTAACAACGATTTCTACGGCGACCTCCCCAAGGAGGCCATCCTCCGTTTCGGAAAATACCGGATCTTCGTGACCCACGGCCACCGTCTCGGGATTTACTGGGGGACACAGGAGCTCGTCAAGACCGCCCGCAGAAAGGGCTGCAACCTGGCTCTCTACGGACATACCCATATCCCCGTCCTGGAGGTAACGCCCTCCGGCCTGACCATCCTGAACCCCGGGAGCCTTACCTACCCCCGCCATAACCGCCGCCAGCCCACCTTCGCCACCATGGAAATCGACAGCCAAGGCCGCGCCCTCTTCGCCATTTGTTATGTCAAACCCAACGGATCAATCGGTGTGCTCTTCTAAAAGAGATGGTTACTACGCCGACTGACGACAACGCAGTTAGAAACGGATTTAGACAAGCCAAATGTACAAGCTATTTCTTAACGGTTCCTTACTGTTCAG
>CADCQU010000293.1 GCA_902803635.1 uncultured Lachnospiraceae bacterium
GACAAGGATCCGGAGGACATGGACCGGAAGGAGCTGGAGGAGCTGATCGAGAAGGTCGAGAAGCAGATGCGGGCCGCGGCGGCGGAGCTCAATTTCGAGATGGCCGCCGAGCTGCGCGACAAGATGGTGGAGCTCAAGAAAAACCTGGACGACGTGGAGGATACCGAGCGCCGTGCCCGGAGGAAGGCCCGTGAGGGCAAGAGCGGGGCGGGAACGTCGAGGAAGTCTTCCAAAAACTATAATCCTGCCCGCCGAAAGAACCGCGGCGGCATGGTCTGACCCTTATTGGGGGACCGGGGAAAATGGGCATTTGGTTAAATTGTTTGGGAATTGTCCTACATGAGGTGTAAGATGTGTGAGAGCTGCGTGTTTTATCAATTTGACGAGGAGACGGAGGAGTGGCTCTGCGAGGTGGACATGGACGAGGACGACTACGCTCGCTTTATCAGCTCGCCGAAGGCCATTTGCCCCTACTACCGCCTCGACGACGAGTACGCCGTCGTGCGGCACCAGATGTGAGTTTTTTGACATATTTTGTTGCGCAGGGCAAGGCTTCATGGTATGATTACGAAAGAACAGAGGAACAAGGGCGTTCCATCCATTTTGGATGGGACGCCTTATTTTATTCACAGAGCCGCGTGCCGCCTTCGGCAGCACGCGGCTCGCGAGGGAGGGTAGAGGTTCGGCATTCGCCTCCATCTGCCCTATTTGGAAGGTTTCTTGGAAAGGGGTAAAAAAATGGCGGCATTTGACAAGGTAAAAAGCGGAATCCCGGAGATGGACGAGGCTCTGGATTACATTCGACTGGGGGATAACGTTGTCTTTCGCGTCTCCGAGCTCTCGGAGTTCCGCCTGTTTATGGAGCCGTATCTTCGGCAGGCGATCGCGGACAGGCGCAAGATTATCTATTTTCGGTTCGCGAGCCACCCGCCGCTCGTGGAGGACTGTCCGGAGGTCACGACGATCCCCGTGGCCCTGACGCACCGGTTTGAGAATTTCACGGTCGCGATTCATAACGCGATCGAGGAGGCGGGACGGGACGCCTTCTACGTTTTCGACTGCCTCTCGGAGCTGCAGATCGCCTGGGCGACCGACCTTATGATGGGCAACTTCTTCCGCGTGACCTGCCCGTTCCTCTTCATCCTCGATACGGTCGCGTTTTTCCCAATTATACGGGGCAAGCATTCGGTGCTGGCAATCAACAAGATTCTTTCGACCACACAGCTCTTTTTTGACGTGTATTCGGACAAACGGCATGTTTACGTGCGTCCGGAGAAGGTCTGGAACCGGAATTCGGACACGATGTTCCTCCCGCACACGTACAACCCGGCAAATGGCGAGTTCCGCCCGATTTTAGACGGGGTGCAGGCGAGCCGCTTTTACCAGACGCTGGGCCTTGCGCAGCGCTCGGCGGAAGAGCAGTATGTCGATTCCTGGGACCGTTTCTTCAACCGCGCTAGGCTTCTCGGCGAGAACGGCATGGACATCTCGGCGGATTGTTCCAAGATGTGCGATATCATGATGACCCGCGATGCCAAAATGCGTTCACTTGTGAAGAAACACTTCACGCCGAAGGACTATTTCGACGTGCGCGACCACATGATCGGCACGGGCATGGTCGGCGGCAAGGCCTGCGGGATGCTCCTTGCGCGTGCGATTATCCGGAATATAGAGCCGGACATCAGCGAGGTGCTGGAGCCGCACGACTCCTTCTACGTTGGCTCGGACCTCTACTACACCTACATCGTGGACAACAACCTCTGGGATATGCGCATCAAGCAGAGGACGGAGGAGGGCTACTTTGCGCTCGCGGACGCATTTGCCAAGGCCTTGATGGAGGGAAGCTTTTCGCCCGCCATGCGCGAGCAATTTGTCCGGATCATCGAGTATTACGGCCAGGACCCCTATATTATCCGTTCCAGCAGCATCCTCGAGGACGGCTTTGGAAATGCATTTGCCGGGAAATACGAATCGGTCTTTTGCGTGAACCGGGGAAGCCTGGAGGAGAGGACCGAGGAGCTGGAGCACGCCATCAAGGTCGTCTATGCGAGCACGATGAGCCTCTCCGCGCTCGACTACCGCAAACGGCGGGGCCTCGACAAGCGCGACGAGCAGATGGCGCTCCTCATCCAGCGGGTTTCGGGCTCGCATTACGGGAAGAATTACATGCCCTGCGTCGCGGGCGTGGGCTATTCCTACAGCCCGTACCGGATTATGAAGGACAGCGACCCGACCGCGGGGATGCTGCGGCTGGTCATGGGCCTCGGAACGTCGGCGGTGGACCGGACCGAGGGCTCGTACCCGCGCATTGTCAATCTCGATATGCCCGAAAAGACATCCTATTCCTCCTCGGCGGACAAGCACCGCTTCTCGCAGGGGAAGGCGGAGGTCATTGACATGGCAGAGCAGTCACTGCAGCGCTATGCCCTCCACGAGCTCGAACCCGGCCTGCCGAAATATTTGCAGAAGATTCTCCTCGAACACGACTACGAGGCGGAATTCCGGCTGCGCGAGCTTGGGCGAAACAGGGAGGTAAAGTATATTTCCTGCCGCGGGATTGTCTCCAACAAGGTTTTGATGGAGCAAATGCGGCGGCTCCTCCACTGTATTCAGGAGGAGTATGAATATCCGGTGGATACGGAATTTACAATCAACATCTCGGAAAATGGCGAGTACTCGGTGGACCTTCTCCAGTGCCGGCCGCTGCAAGTGCAGAAGGGAAAGTCGGGGACCGTGATCCCGCCAAATGTCCCGGTAGAGAGGATTCTTCTGGAGAGCAAGGGTGCCTCGATGGGGATGACGAAAACGACCGCGCTGGACTATATTGTCTATGTCGATGCCGTCAAATACTACAATATGCCCTATAAGGAAAAGGATTTGGTGGCGAAGCTGATTGGCAAGATCAACTGGCATTTCCGGGATCTGGGGAAGCACATGATGCTCATCGTGCCGGGACGCGTCGGGACATCCTCACCCGAGCTCGGCGTGCCGACGGCCTTCTCCGACATCAGCGCCTTCTCGATCATTTGCGAGACGGAGGAGACGAAGGCCGGCTACAACCCCGAGCTTTCCTACGGCAGCCACATTTTCCAGGACCTCGTTGAGGCTGAGATTCTCTACACGGCGGTCTTTCGGAACGCGAAAACGCTCCATTTTGCGCCGGAGAAGCTGGCAAATGCGAGGAATATCGTCGGGGAGTTTACGGAAAATGCTTCGCTCTCGGAGATTGTTCGCGTTTACGACGTCTCCGACCGCAAATGCGAGGTGTTCAACGACGTGGCAAACGAGCATTTGCTGATCACCATTGGGGAGAAATGAAGGGAAGAAATAAAAAAAGTGGTTGACAAGAGAAGGATTTCCAGTTATACTTTAGCACGTTAAAGCGTTGATGTGCAAAGGACAGTGCGAAAGGAACGGCCAGGTTGGATGGTACCAAGGTCCTGGTTTTCCGGCAGGTTCGCGACAAATGCACGCCGCAAATATCTTTTAAGGGGGATCTTTCTCATGGTGATCAAAGTTTTGCTTCTTATCATTTTCTTCGGTGTGATGATCGGGATCGGCCTGTACTGCCGGAAGAACGCTACGGACGTCAATGGCTTCGTCCTCGGCGGACGGGCGGTCGGCGCCTGGCTCACGGCATTTGCCTTTGGAACTTCCTATTTCTCCGCGGTCGTGTTCGTCGGCTACGCGGGACAGTTCGGCTGGAAATACGGCATCGCCGCCACCTGGGCCGGCATCGGCAACTGCATCATCGGCTCGCTGCTTGCGTGGGTCATCCTCGGCCGCCGTACGCGCATCATGACCCAGCA
>CADCQU010000294.1 GCA_902803635.1 uncultured Lachnospiraceae bacterium
AAAGGACCAGCCCTTGGTAATTCCGCAGGACAAACGGCTGACGATTGATTTGAAGGGATTTTTCCTGGACGGAAGGGAAAATCTCAGTCCGGTGATTAAGGTAGAGGGAACACTGATCCTGCAGGATTCTCAAAACGGATTCGGCGAAATCCGCGGTGGAAAGGGAACCTTTGGCGGTATCCTCGTCGCCCCCACAGGCAATTTAACGATAAACGGTGGAATGATCCGTGATAATGAAGCGGAAAATGGTGCCGGTATTTACAATATGGGCACGCTGACGTTTATCGATGGCGAGATCTCTGAGAATACTGCTACCGAGAGCGGTGCCGGTATTTACAATACGGGGACTCTTGTGATGCAAGGAGGTCGTATTGCGGATAATACTGCCATCCGGGGCGGCGGTATTGTTACAACGGGGACGCTGCAGATTACCGCCGGCGAGATTGTAGACAATGTCGTAAAACATGCGGGCGGTGGTGTGTATATCACGGATGGTACCGCAACTATTATGGGTGGAAGCCTGACTGGCAACAGGGTGACCGGAAATGTTCATCAGACTTTCTTTAACGAAAACGGATATGGAGTTTTTATCATTGAAGATGCTCCTGTTTCCGGCGAGGATTTGGACTGCGAGTATGGCGGTGGAATCTGTGTCCTGGGTACCGCCTCGTTAAATCTTTTCGGCGGTATCGTTCGCAAAAACTCGGCCAAGAAGGAGGGGGGCGGCATATACTGTGGAGAAAATAGCTCTCTGCATGTAAGCGGGAATCCTTTGGTACAGGAGAATACGGCATCCTTGGGCAGCAACATCCTGCTTGCTAATGGGCAAAAAATCATCATTGAAGGCTCATTGACAGAGGGAGCTGCGCTGGATCTTGGAGCAAAGGTAGTCTCCGAAGAACTTACGAGCCACTTCGCAGAATATGATTGCCGGAAGGAAGTATTTTCTTATAATGGAGAGCAGGATTTGCTGGAGCTTCGAAACGGCGAGCTCTACCTTCGGTCGGCGGCGGCGGATGTGTGGGTAAGCAGCTGGAGCGAGCTGCAAAATGCCATCAATCAAGCTGGAAATCAGGGAAAGGTGATTGGCCTTACAAGGTCTATCCGTGCAACGAAGGATGACGACTGTCTGGAAGTTGACGGCAAGAAAGTCACGATCGAGCTGAACGGACAAGAAATCGACCGGCATCTTTTCTATTCTTATGCGCAGCAGGTGAATGAGAGATTATATACAAGATACGGTTCCACGGAAGTAACGTATACCTTAAAGGAGGAGGAATTTGACAATGACGGCCATGTCTTCGAGGTAATTGGGAGCGATTCTGTCCTGACAATCCGGGACAGCATCGGTACCGGCGCAATCAGGGGAGGATATGCCCAGAACGGCGGTGGAATCAACGTGAACGGAGGAACCTGCATCCTTGAGAGCGGTACGATCACCGGAAACCGTGCGGAGGACGGCGGAGGAATTTATGTGAACGGTAGCGGCACGCTTACGGTAACCGGCGGCACTATTTGCGACAATAGTGTATACAGTGATGGTGGCGGAATTTTCGCGGTTCATTCGATTACGCTCTCCAATTGCTCGGTAACGGGTAACCTGGCCCAGGATGACGGCGGCGGCCTCTACCTTCATGATTCGAATGGCACCGCCAAATTGACGAACGTCATTTTTGACAGAAACGAAGCGAGAGACGATGGCGGTGGTATCTATGTAGAAGAGGGCCGTGTAGAGATAACTGGCGGAAGTGTTTCTGAAAACAAGGCATTTGCGGATGGCGGTGGCCTTCGGCTTAATCAGGACGGTAAGGGTCTGATTGCCAACGATGTTATCATCGATAGGAACGAGGCAAAACGGGGCGGCGGCATTTGCCTGCAGACCGGTACAGCCGAGGTTGTTGGCGGTTCGATTTCTGAAAACGAAGCGAACAGTACGGAAGAGGGCGGTGGCGGAATCGCTGTCCGTAGTAAGACCACGATGACTGTCGATAGCGTAACGATTAAAGATAATAATGCGATTGGCAGCGGCGGTGGTATCTGGGTGGACAATGGAACCCTGAAGATCAAGGGCGGTCTTGTCGTGGAAGATAATCTTGCCGCTATCGGCAACAACATTTCTCTATCCAAGGGAAGGAAGCTGGAGCTTTCAGGGGAACTTACGGATAAGACGAGCGTCGGTGTCACGCTATCGGAAGACCTCGGGGTCTTTACCTCTGGGTATGGCAGCTACAACGGTACGAAAGATCCAGACTATTATTTCTTCTCTGACAAAGGCTATGAGATTTCTATGCAAAATGGCGAAGGCGCGTTTTTCACGGAGACGCTTTTAGACGACGAGGGTATCCTGCCGTTCATCGAGAAGAACAGTCAGATTGTGACGAACCGGAAAAAGCTGACGGGGGCAAGCTGGATGTCCGGCATTTCCGGGGAACGGGCTTTGAACGAAATCAATATCCCCGTTGCGCATGATTCAGCCATGAATGAAGTCCTATCGCTATATGTTGGCTCCGGAGGTTCCTTATTAGGGGGAGCAGCTTATGCTAAAACACAGCATCGCTATATTGACGAGTTGCTGGAAGACGGCGTTCGTAGTCTGGACATCCGCCTGACGAACAGGTATGAGAAAATAACCGTTCTGAACGGATTTATAATGGGAATGACTGCCGTACTTTCAACAGGCCTTCTGGCGATAGGTGAATTTGTGACGGAAATTCTTACGAACACCTTGGTGACGAGAGTGGACGACGGAGAAAACCTATGGCTTTGCCATGGGAAGAGTAAGAGTGCCGGTACCTACTACGGCGCGGATCACAATGGGGACAGGCTGAGCCTGAAAAAAGTGTTTACCTATGTGAAGGACTTCCTGAAAAAACACCCCCGCGAGACCGTGATTTTGACCTTTGATGCGGAAACGACGACGGATGCCGGCGCGTCGAAAACGATGAATCGGTTATGCACATATCTAAAAGATTTGACAAAAGAAACTAATCCATCCACCGGCAAATCATATGTGTACTGGGAGAACGGCGAACTGGAGCCATATTCCCGTATGCCAAAGCTTAAGGAATGTCGCGGGCAAATTGTCGTCAAGACAACGGCTACATACCTTCCTATGATTGGCGGCCTGTACGACAGCACGGGAATGAACAAGGTCTACGATGAGGATGAGGCGCATTACACGGCTCTGGAAAAAATAAAAAGCGTCAAGGCGTTTTATCAAAACTATGGCATGCCAGACATCCCGGTGAATGCGTATGACGGTTCCCATTATGATTTCCTTTATGCCGTGGGAACGCACGCGCACGGGGAGAAGTGGTACGAGCAGCTTCCATGGGAAGATGCATATATGCCGATTGCAATTGCTGATGAAGTCCATAAAGAGCTCTTCCGAAAGGACGGCCTTTTTGACGTGAAAGGTAAGTACGTCGGGTGGGTCCGCCAGGATGGTAATACGGCGGTCACGAACCGCTTTACCTGGGAGGCCAATTTCTCGCCGAATCTGGATTACTGCACCGTCACCGTGCAGTCGGGGCTTGACGAGGGCAAGTATCCCACGCAGACCTACCAGCTACTTCGTGGAACGAAGATTTCCATTCCGGGCTGCATCTATAAGGATGAGGAAAACCGGAAGGAGGGCGCGTTTATGGGTTGGAAGGCCCTGGGCGGCAAGTCCTACCAGTACAAGGACGAGTATGAGATCAAGAACGATGTCACCTTCCTTGCACAGTGGGGCGACGACCCTGTGACGCAGGTTTCGCTGGTCTTTAAGGACGGGGACAACCTGGAGAACCTTCGCCCGGCGGAGGTGGCTATCCTCGTGAACGGGCAGAAGGAACTGACCCTTACGGAAGAGAACCAGTGGAAGGGTTCTTTCACAGGCAAGATAGAGAGCATCGTGCCCGTATTTGACAAGCTCGTTTCGACGGAGGACTATCCGCAGGGGCAGGACAAGGAGGGAGAGTACCGCTATGAGGTAAGTGGAGATGTTGGAGAGGAGATGATCCTTACGCTGATCCATACGCCGGCCGGGGAGACGCATCCCACGGGCACCGTGATCTGGGACGATAGCAACGATTATGACAAGCTTCGCCCGGAGAGCGTCACGCTTCGCCTCCTTTCGGACGGTACCGAGAAGGCTTCCGTGGAAGCTTTGGCGGCAAATGACTGGACCTACGATCTTGGGGTGTATCCGACTTATGCAAATGGCGAGGCAGTTCGTTATGTGCTGACGGAGGATTCGGTTCCGGAGTACTCCGCGGACATTGAGGGCTTTGCCGTTACCAATACGCATCTTTTGTTCAGCCAGATAATTTCGGGTACTGTTACCTGGATGGACGGGAACAACGAGAACGGAACCCGTCCGAAGAGTGTCACGGTACGGCTCCTTGCAAATGGGCAGGAGATTGACCGGCAGACGGTGGAGGCCGGCGAATACTACGACTGGTCGTGGGGCTTTGACGTCGCCGAGTATATGGCCATGCATAACGGCGAGTCAGTCCGATTCTCCATCACCGAGGATACGATCCCAGGTTATGTGACGGTGGTGGATACGGACGACCTCATCTACAATATTAAGAACAAGTACGGCTCCGAGATTTATTTCCGTGCCCACTCCCTGACGCTGGGCGGCGACATCGGCGTCAACTATTACCTGAAGCTCACCGAGGAGGAGGCAGAGAACGCGAAGGTCAGCTTTAAGTGGTTCAATAAGGAACTGAAGGACCAGCCGGTCACATTTGACAAGGCAACGGGCCTTTACAAGGTCAGCTGCCCGGTGGCTGTTGCGGAGATGACCTACGACATTACGGCAACGCTTACCCTGGGCGGGAGAGTGGAGGAGGAAAATGTCTACTCCGTCCGTCGATATGCCAATGTCATTCTTGGCGGCAGCGACTTCAGGCAAAACTTCATCGAGCATTACGGGGAGGAAAGATACAAGCAGCTTTGTACGCTGATTCTCCATATGCTCGCCTATGGAGCGCGGGCGCAGCTTTCCTTCGACCGAAACAAGGATTACCTTGCCACTCAGGGCTGGGCGGAGCTGGTTACCCCGGAGAAGGCGGAGCTTACGAAAACGGCCTTGGATGTCGCGGAGAAGATTAATACCGGGTCGAGCGACATGAACGAGGGGCTGGAAGCTTACGGCCTGGAGTACGTTGGCCCGACGCTTGTCTTCCTCTCAGAGACCTCGCTGCGGCTGTACTACAAGGTCGTGGACCAGGAGCTGTTTGACGCGGTGAAGGACAAGATTACATTAGACGGCTACAAGACGAACTTCCGGGAGAAGGACGGCATGATCTTCTTCGAAAAGCGGGACATCCCTGCCGCGGAGCTTGACAGGCTGCACATTCTGAAAATCGGGGAGAAGGAATATGGCTATGCCGCTCTCGACTATGTGAAGCAGTGTCTTGTCTCCGAGTCCGTCGCAGAAAATACGAAACTGCTGGCGCTGGCGACCTACTACTACTATGAAGCTGCTAAGGATTTCTTTATGAATTAAGAGGAGGTTTTGCATGCAAAAAATGAAAGCGCAGCAAAAAAGGGAACTTTGCGTCCCCGCCTTTTGGATTGTCTGGTTTACACGGGAGGATATCGTCTGTGCTTCCCCTACTCCGGATCCGTATCCAAGCAAAATAGATGAGTATGAGGGTGAGATGCCGTAAGACCCATCTTCGGTGACCGTTAAGGAAAACGGCAAAGGACCTGCCATCCTGGGAAAGGAAAACCCGGGATGGCAGGTTTTTCCTCTTCTTTCTAGAAAGAGCTTGACGGGGATGGTGGGCTGATGTATGCTTCGGAAAAGTTCCTGGAGCTTGCTGTTCGAGCAGCCCTATTGAAAATGTTGTTTTGCGTCGCGAAAGGCTTGTCCTCTGAGCGAAGCGAAAATTCTACAGAGGAGAAGAGATGAATACTAGAATCTGTGCCAGGATTGACCTTGGGGCGATTTTGGCAAATGTTCACGCGATGGAGGGGCGGCTGCGTCCCGGGACGCGGATGGTGGCGGTCATCAAGGCGGACGGCTACGGCCACGGGGCTCTTCCAATCGCGCAAATGCTGGAGAAGGAGGCTGTCGTTTTCGGCTATGCGGTGGCAGAGCCGGAGGAGGCAGCGGAGCTTCGGGCGGGCGGAATCCGGAAGCCGATCATGCTCCTTGGGTATGCTTTCCCGGATTCCTACCGGCTGCTCATCGAAAATGATGTCTGGGCGTGCATTTTTGAGGAGGAATCGGCAAGGTTGCTCTCAGAAGCGGCGGAAAAGCTGGGGAAGGAGGCAAATTTCCACATTGCGCTCGATACCGGCATGAGCCGGATTGGTTTTGCGGATGTGATGCCGGAAGGCTTTGCCTCCGCAAAGGCGATCGCACGGATTGCAAAGCTTCCGAACCTGCGTCTTATGGGGCTTTTCACGCATATGGCGAGGGCAGACGAGAACGACAAGACACCTGCTTATGCACAAATTGCCCGGTATACGCATTTTCTGAATTATCTGCAGGCGGAGGGCGTGGAGATTCCGTACCGGCATCTATCGAACAGCGCGGGCATCCTCCGGCTCCCGGAGGCGAATTTCGACCTCGTCCGGGCGGGCATCACGCTCTACGGGCTCTGGCCCTCGGACGAGGTGGAGCGTGACCTGCCGCTCCGGCCGGCGATGTCGCTTGTCAGCCACCTGGCCTATGTCAAGGAGATTGCGCCGGGGACCTCGGTGGGCTATGGCGGAACCTGGACGGCCCTCCGGCCGACCTTGATTGGGACGGTGCCGGTCGGGTATGCCGACGGCTATCCGCGCGGGCTTTCCAACAAGGGCGAGGTCCTGATCGGCGGGAAGCGCGTGCCCATCCGCGGGCGCATTTGCATGGACCAGTTCATGGTGGAGCTGACAAATGTGCCGGAGGCGAAGGCGGGGGACGAGGTTGTGCTGCTCGGCCGCCAGGGGGACGAGTGCCTTACGATGGAGGAGCTCGGCGATATCTCCGGGCGCTTCAACTACGAGTTCGCCTGCTGCATCAGCAAGCGCGTGCCGAGAGAGTACATTTGACAACTCGACTCTTGCGAACGTGGAAAAACAATGGTATTATAGGTTGGTTCACATTTTTTGTCTTTGTTTTAAGGAGAATACCATGTCAGGACATTCAAAATTTGCCAATATCAAGCACAAGAAAGAGAAGAACGATGCCGCGAAGGGCAAGATTTTTACGATCATCGGCCGTGAGATCGCCGTCGCCGTGAAGGAGGGCGGGCCGGATCCGAACAACAACTTCAAGCTGGCGCAGGTGGTCGCGAAGGCGAAGGCGAACAACATGCCGAACGATACGATCGAGCGCGGCATCAAGAAGGCGGCCGGTGCGGGCGACGGCGCGAATTATGAGACCATCGTCTATGAGGGCTATGGTCCTTCCGGCATTGCCATCATCGTGAAGACCCTGACGGACAACAAGAACCGGACGGCGGCGGCGGTCCGCGCGGCGTTCACGAAGGGTGGCGGAAGCATCGGCACGCCGGGCTGCGTCTCCTTTATGTTCGACGAGAAGGGCCAGATCCTCATCGACAAGGAGGACTGCCCGATGGAGGCCGACGACCTCATGATGGAGGCTCTCGACGCCGGCGCAGAGGATTTCCGCGAGGAGGAGGACCACTACGAGATCCTTACTTCTCCGGAAGCCTTTTTCGAGGTTGAGAAGGCCTTGAAGGACAAGGGTCTTGTACTGGCCGAGGCCGAGGTGACCCAGCTTCCGCAGACCTATGTGAAGCTGACCAACGAAAAGGACGTCAACGCCGTGGAGCGCATCCTTGACCTTCTTGACGAGAGCGACGACGTGCAGGACGTGTATCACAACTGGGACGAGGACTGATGTTACCTGTTCTTGCGGCCCCTCGCACTGAACTGTAACGGACGGATTTCTTTTCCCGCGGAGGGAAAGCATGGAAATACTAATAGTAGTGCTTCTGGGAATCTTACAGGGGGCGATTGGATTTTTGCCGATTAGCACCCAGGGCATCCAGGCGGTCGTTGGAAAGACTTTTCAAATGGGAGACACAGCACTGCTGTACTGTGTCTTCTTTCATTTGGGGACGGCCATCCTGTTTTTCTTCTATTTAAAAGGGGATATTCTTCGTCTGCCGTGGGATCTTCTCAGGACGCTGGTGGGTGTTTTCCGAAACGGGAAGGGGTATTTTGAGGCCAGGAAAAAACAGGAGCCGTTCGAGCCGCAGCCCGTGTTCCACACGAACCATGAATGCTTCAGCGTGATGGCGGTCCTTGCGGTTCTCGTGGCCTTTCCCCTCTGCCTCGTCCTCCGGCCATTTGCCGAGAAGACATTCCGGTCGCCGCTCTTTACAGGGGTCGGCTTCCTCATCATGGCCGTCATCTTTCTGGTCGGCGGGATGCTGAAAATCCGCAGCCGGCTGCCTATTTTTACGCGCGTCTGGTACGGCCTTATCGCCGGCTGCCTTCTGGCCGCCGGCTGCTTCCCGGGGATTTCCGTCCTCGGCATCCTGTTTGTCTTCGCGACCCTCATCGGCTTCAACCGGAAGACTGCCCAGCGGTTCGCCGGCATTTGCTATGTCTTATCCACGGTGGTCAGTGTGCCGGTGCTGTTTTTGACACACGCGGCGGGAGATTTGGCGGCGTCGGACATTTTCCTGGCCATCGGGGGGCTTGCCGTGACCTTCATCGTTGGTACGCTGCTCTCGAACCGTGCCCTGCATGCCGCGAAGATGGTGAAAGGGAGGAAAATGGCCGTATGGAGCGGCGTCCTGGGCGTGGCCGCGATTCTTGTCTGGTTCTTTGTGAAATAATCTTTTTACTTGAGAAATAAAAATAATACGGAGGTGTTTGTATGGCTGAAAAAAAGGCTACGGGCCAAAAAAAGAGTTCCGCCGCCAGCCGCAAGCCGAAATCTGCCTCCACGGGTTCCCGGAAGAGTGGCAGTACGGCGAAGAAAAAGACTTCTTCGGCAAATGGCGGCCGCAAGGCGTCCGCAAAAACAGGCAAACAACCGACGGCGAGGGCAGCTTCTTCCGCAAAAAAGACAAATGCAGCCGCAAGGGCGAAGGCTCCCGCGCAGAGCGCGGAGGACGTCCGGAACCTTGTCAACGAGCTCATTGTTCTCGGTGCCCTCGCCCTTGCCATCCTGCTCTTCGTCGGCAACATCGGCGCGGGCGGGACGATCGGGAGCGTGCTCGGCTCCCTTGGTTTCGGCATTTTCGGGGTCTTCAACTATATCTTTCCGGCGGTCCTGTTCGGGGCAATCGTGTTCTTCCTCGCGAACCGTGAGACGAGGAACATTTGGCGAAAAATCCCGGTCCTTTTCCTGGTGATCGTTTTCCTGTGCGCACTTTTGCACCTTATCACCCAGGGAAGCTACGGCTTCCAGAAGGATCTCATGCAGTATTACCGCATTTCCGCGGAGGAGCACACGGGCGGCGGCATCCTTGGGGGGCTTCTCGTGCACGTCTTCACGCTTGCCTTCGGCTACGTGGGAGCCTGGATCCTCACAATCCTCGGGCTGGTCGCGTGCCTCATCCTGCTTACGCGGAGGCCGATTTTCCGCCAGCTTTCCGAGAAGGGGAAGGTTGCCGCGAGCCGTGCGACGGTGCGCCGCGAGGAGCATCGTCGGCAGCGCGAGCTGGAACGCGAGCAGGAGGAAAAGGAGCGCATTAGACGGCAGAAAATCGAAGAGGAAAATGCAAGGACCCGCGCAAGGGCGGAGGATAGCCTTCAGATTACGGGGTCCTTTGCGGAGGACTCCATGACGGAGGAGCCGCGCAGGACGAAGGCGAGGCCGCCGAAGGGCGGATCGGAGCCTGCGAACGTTCCTGCACAGGAGGCCTTCGACCTGGAGGAGCTTGTGGTACGGCAGACAGAGAAGGATCTTGGCTCTTCGGAAAGCGCGGCGAGAGGCATGCCGCTTTCTGCGCGGGAGTCGATGAAGGAGGAGAAGCCCAAGACTGTGGGCGGCATCCCATCCTTCCTTCGCGGCTTTGCCGGAAAGAGTACCTATGACGAGGGACGATCGGACTCCTTCATCGACGACGGGGAACCCTTCCGTTCTCCACAGCCGGGTACTGCGGTGGATTCGTCGGCAAATGGCTTCCCAAAGAGGCCTTCGGAGATGGAGGCTGCCTACGAGGAGGACGCCCTGCCCTTCGAGCCGCAGCCAGGCGAAGTGGAAAATGCAGGCTTCTATGCGGAGGCTTTCCAACAACCGGAGGATGGGAATACATTTGCAAAGGACCCTGCCAATCAGGCAAATGCAGGATCGTTTGAAAGCGATTCCGCAGTTTCCGCCGAGCCTCCCGCTCCGAGAAAGACGCATAAAAAGCCTTCGGGGGAGGCGGAGAGCGTCGATGAAATCCGCGAGGAGATGCGGAAGCAGGAGGAGAAAAAGCCGCAGCGGCATTTGCCGTCGCTTGACCTTCTTGTGCGGGAGAAGGCCGACCCGAAGGCGGCCTCCAGGAAGGAGCCGGACGACCGTGAAAAGCTGGAGAAGGTCTTCCAGGACTTCGGCGTGGCCGTCCACGTGGTGAACGTAAGCCGCGGCCCCTCGGTCACGAGGTACGAGGTGCGGCCGGAGCCGGGCGTGAAGGTCTCCCGGATCAACAACCTGTCCGACGACATCAAGCTCAACCTCGCGGCGGCGGAAATCCGCATCGAGGCGCCGATTCCCGGGAAGGACCTTGTGGGCATCGAGGTGCCCAACAAGCAGACCTCGCCCGTGTTCCTCGGGAACCTTCTGGCCTCCGAGGCCTTCCGAAAAATGAAGGCCCCGCTGTCGTTCGCGGTCGGCAAGGACCTTGGCGGCGACGTGGTGGTGACAAATATCGAGAAAATGCCGCACCTTCTCATCGCTGGCGCGACGGGCTCCGGCAAATCCGTCTGTATCAATACGCTCATTATGAGTGTGCTCTACAAATCCACACCGGAGGAGGTGCGGATGCTCATGATCGACCCGAAGGTGGTCGAGCTTCGCGTTTACGACGGCATTCCGCACCTGCTCATCCCGGTGGTTACCGACCCGAAGAAGGCGGCCGGGGCCCTCAACTGGGCCGTGGACGAGATGGGGAAGCGCTACAACCTCTTCGCGGAATTTTCCGTGCGAGACCTCGCCTCCTACAACCGCAAGATTGCCGAGATCAACTCGCATTTGCCGGAGGAAGAGTGGAAGAAGCCGCTTCCGAGGCTCCTCATCGTCGTTGACGAGCTGGCGGACCTTATGATGGTCGCGCCTGGCGAGGTGGAGGATGCCATTTGCCGTCTGGCCCAGCTTGCGCGGGCCGCGGGCATCCATCTGGTCATCGCGACGCAGCGGCCCTCGGTCAATGTCGTCACGGGCCTTATCAAGGCCAACATGCCCTCGCGCATCGCGCTCGCGGTGAGCTCGGGCGTGGACAGCCGCACGATCATTGACATGAACGGGGCGGAAAAGCTCCTCGGGAAGGGCGACATGCTGTTCTACCCGCAGGGCTACACGAAGCCCGCCCGCGTGCAGGGGGCCTACGTCTCCGACGAGGAGATCGTGGCGGTGGTTGAGGATCTCAAAAATGCCAGCGCCGGCGAGAAGGAGGAGGCTGGCTATGCAAATGAGGTCGCGGGCCGGATTGAGGAGGCCATGATTACGGGCAGTGTCAGTATGAAGGACGAGGCAAATGAGCGGGACGAGTACTTCGTGGAGGCCGGACGGTTCATCATCGAGAAGGACAAGGCGTCCATCGGCATGCTGCAAAGGCTGCTCAAGATTGGTTTTAACCGCGCGGCCCGCATCATGGACCAGCTCGCCGAGGCCGGCGTCGTCGGCCCCGAGGAGGGGACGAAGCCCAGGAAAATCCTCATGAGCATGGAGGAATTTGAGCGGTATGTTGAGGAATATGTATAAATTCCCACCTGCTCCTCATGGATATGGAGGAGTATGAGAGGTATATCGAGAAATTAGCATCCGCTCCTCTTGCCCCCCTAAGGGGGAGCCAAGAGATGCGAATGGGGCGAGAGTTACAGTTCAGGTGACCCTGTTGAAAAAGCTTCACTGCTTTTTGAAAATCGTGTCATTCTGAGCGAAGCGAAGAATCCCGTAAGGT